>JAEUQZ010000147.1 GCA_016788965.1 Anaerolineae bacterium
GAAGAGAACCAGGTGGTGTAGGGCAGGGTCAGCAGCACGCTGGCCGCCGCGAACAGCCCAACGCGACCGATGAGAGTCAGAACGGATCTTCGAGTTATCTGTCGCACGGCCAACCACCAGGCATAGCCCAGCCCGGCCACACCCAGCAGCATGAACGTCACCCAGTCCCAGGTATTCGTCGCCCGCAGCAGACCCGTAACCAGCCCACCCAGCACCAATGCCAGCGCCGCGCGTAACTTTCGGCGGGGGTCTTGTCCGGCCAGCACTGCCTCATTCAGCACGAACACCATGACGATGAACATCACCGGCATGGAGATCATGTGGGCATGGAGATCACCGTACAAGAAAGTGAAGAACGGGAACTCAGCGATGCCAAAATCCGTCCCACCAGAACCTTCCTGAATAACCCGCGTCGGCGCCCAATACCAGCGATTCGGGGCGATATCGAGGCGTCCCTGCTCGAACGTCCGTCGCAGCCCGCGCAGCAGACTCGCCCCGAAGGAGTTGGCCTCGGCTTCCCCCTGTTGGAGTAACTGGGTCAATTCATCGCCTGTCGGATCAGTACCATTTGTCCGTCGATAGGCGTCGAGCAGTTCCTGCTGCACTGAGGCGGGCTGCTGGTAGTTGCCCATTTTCAGCAGCGCCTCGTTGATGAACACGCGCGGCGTATCCATATTGCCGATGACCACGGCCAGCGTCAGCGCCGCGATCCCGGCCACCCAGGGATTGCCCAACCGAACCCAGATCGGTTTGACTTCCTGCTCTTGGGCAGGGGCAGCCTCCACGTCCTGCGACTCCAGTGCGGCTTCAGGAGTCACTTCGCGCCGCGCGATCAACGCGCCAGCCCGACTCACCAGGTTGAAAGCCACCGCGAACGCGCCCATGCCCGTCAGCGCGAACAGCGTCGGGATAATCAGGTTGTAGGCAATCGACGGTACGATCCCCAACAGCAGCACCGGAGCGCCAACGATCACATAGCCGTAGTAGTAGTAGTTGATATAGCCGCCCGAATGCCACGGATCGATAGGCGGGAAGACGGTACTCCGCAGCACGCCGTTGAAATAGGCGAAGTCCATCGGCTTTTCCCCACCAAAGTAGGGATGCCAGAGATCGGGATTGGTCAGCCGGATGATGAGGAAGAAGATGAACGCCGCCAGCGTGATCGCTTCGATCCACAGCAGGGTGCGGATGTGGTCGCGCAGATAAGTGACGAACTCGCCGCGCTTGCGCCAGACGATCAGCAGGCTCACCAGCGCCACCACGAGTAATGCCACCAGGATACCGCCCTGCGACCACATCGAAATCGACAGGCGCGTGCTGGATACAAACCACGCCAGCCAGCTCACCACGACCAACCCACTGATCTTGGCGATGCTGTAACCCCGGTCGGAAAGCCCCGGAAAGATTGCGAACAGCAGCGGCCAGGTCACCCAACCGAAGACCACGATGGTGAACCACCAACCGACGATGGTGATGATCGGCTGCGTGTTGATGAGGCTGTCACTGAAGAAACGCTCTGACCATGTGCCGCCTTCGGTCTGAGCTTTCGCCAGATCGGGCGGGAATTGCAGCGCCGTCGGAATCTTGCTGGCGGGCACAGAATACAGCGGCACGACTCCCGCCAGTTCCGGACTGCAATAGTAGCCCACGCCGAGAGCCGGTGTACCATCCGGTCGAGTCGGCACTTCCGGGCAGCCTCCTCGGCTGAACAGGGCATCGGCCTTTTGCAGCGGCGCTCCACTCAGGATCGCGGCAGTGCGGTCGGAAGCATAGATGTCGGTCTTGCGGAAGATGAACACGGCCGGATGGTCATAAACGTGGAAGGCTTCTTCCGCCTCGAATTCGTTCAGCCATGTCGGGCCGCGGTAGGTCGGCAAATGCTGGTCGGAGACCTGGATCAGCCCCAGTTGATAGGTCTCCTGGAAGGTCTTGACCAGTTCAAAACCAAGCTGACCGTTGAACAACGCCTCATAGAAGCGCATGGTCATCGGCCAGCGATAGGGAATCCGCGACTGCGTGTCATAACGGCGATTGGTCGAGATGACCAGATAATCGCTGTTGTCCAGACCACGCTGCATCAGGTCGCGTTTATAGGCATCATCTTCATAGTAAACTTGAAGCTGCTGCGGATGAAGCTGCGTACCCCACAAATCCATGCTGCGGCAGTCGGCCACATTCACCACACCCGGCGCGGGGTCATCCTCCAGAGTCCGGCCATGTGGCAGGGCGCAGACCTTCGGCAGCGAGACTTCATCCCACTGCCCCTCCCAGGCAAAGACCGGCCCCGAACTGATGAGCGGCCCGCCCGCTTCCACCTCGAAGGTGAAGCTGTAGGTCTTACCCTTCTCGACGACCAGTGGCTCGGTCAGCGGAATGTCGTAGGCATCGCCGAGGGCATTCCGCACGCGCTGGAAATCCGCTGTCAGCACGCCTTCCGTCAGGATCAGGTTGCTGTCAGGCACACCGATTCGGACTCGGATCGTCTCGGTTCCAGGATCGTCATTGGGGTCGCCCAGATGCGGCGAATGCACCTTCGTGATCGTTCCGTCCGCCGGAGCCGTGAAATTCTGAGTATAGGGCTGCCCTTCTTCATAACGCGATGCCTGCTGATCCAGCGGCGTCGAGTCATCGAAGGCCGGACGGTTCAGTACCGCGATATTGATGAGGGGAGCCTGCACACCGTCGATCTGCATCGAAAAATCGGCCGGTAGATTCTCATGCACCCAGTGGCTCGACTGTGCCGGCGCGAACATCTGACGGTAGATGTTGGTGAACATGAGCGCCCAGATGGCCGTAAAAGCCAGGACGCCCATCATCAGGCCCCGCGCGGCGGCAATCCGTCCCCACAGCCTGGAGCCATCGGCACGCCGCACCAGCTCGACCAGCCCCCAGGCGGCCAGTATCGCCAGCGCCGGATAGATCGGCAGGTAGTAGCGCATACTCATCACCCAGATGCGCCCCAACAAGCCGAAGTAGACAAGCACCCAAACCACCAGCAGCAGATTCAGCAGCGCCCCTGGCCGTCCCCGCAGCATCCGCCAACCGCTCCACAGCCAGGCAGCCCAGGCGGTGATGCCCAGGCCAATTCCCATGCCCCACAACACCATGTTGAGGAATGGGAACACATAGGGCGTGCGGGCCACCCACTGCCAGTTCGGCGGCGACTCGGCATTGCCGCTGACGAGGTGCTGCGCTTCCGCCGCGTCTTGCAGCCAAGCCGGATTGGGGATCAGATCAAAGAATCCTGGGCCGGTGAAGGCATAGGGATTCGTCAGGCGGAACACCAGAATCGTCATCGCGCCCGCCGCCGTCAGCCCGACCAGCGTCGACGTGAGGATGCGCTGGCGCTCGCCCCAGGCCAGCCGCCCATCCAGGACGGGCAGGCTCCGCAGCCCGGCCGCCAATAAGATCAGCCCGACCAGCGGCAGCGTGTTGATCCGACTGGCAAGCGCCGCCCCGAAGAACAGTCCAAAGACCGCATAATCGATCCACGACGCTCGAAGCTGCACCCGCACCGCGAACAGGATCGCCAACGCTACGAACAGATTGCTGACGGCATCGGCCGTCCAGAAGTGCGCCTGCTGAATCGAAAACACCGTGCAGGCGTACAGAATAGCCGCGATCAACCCCACGAAACGGCCGTGCAGATGCAAGCCGATGGCGAATGTCACGGCGATCACGCCCATTTCGGCCAGCGCCGAAACCAGCCGACCGACCTGCCGCCCACCCAGGTAGCTCGCCAGCGAGGGATCGCGCAGCACATCGGCCAGCACATCCGCCGTCCCGCGCACGATGAACGTCGGCAGCGTGCCATACACATACAGCCCGTTGCCGGTATTGTTGGGATTCAGAGGTGAACATTGGGCGTCGAAGTAACCACCGCGACCGCCTGTCCCTGGGTAACGTTCCAGGCAGCGGGCGAACTGCCCTTCAACATCGGCATCGGTGAAAATCAGCGACCCGTTCAGCGAGGCGACCACCTGGGTCATGAAACGTTCGTCGGGATGCCAGAGCGTGAATTCGTCCCAGTTCGGACTGATGAAACGGAAATAGCCACCTGCCAGCATCGTCAGGGCCAGCGCCACCCAGATCAGTAGCCTGTTCCAGGAGTCGCGCCGGACGACCAGCCGCTCGCCGACCGGATTTTCAGCAGCACTCAACATAACCCGCCAGTCCCATCCCGTTCGGGACGTTATTCACCCAGCTATCATACACAGTGCGCCCGCTATTTCCTCACCAGCACTCACATTTCAGCCGCTACAAAGTCCGCAAATCCCTGTGTGCCCAGATGCGGCACGCGGAAGATCATGAAATCATCGCCCGGCTTGGAACTGATGATCCGCTGCGCGTAGCCCGTTGGGAACCAGACCTTCAAAGCCGCCTCGGTCTCGGAGTCTTCCGGTGAGTAGAAGAAGAGCAGGTCTTTGTCCGGGTCGAGCCGGTACTGATCGGACTTCAACGAGGCCAGATACAAGAAGCTCGGCGCCTGGTCGAGCGCCACGATCCCGTTCGGCCAGTCGGTCAACCCGGCTTCCAACCCCAGCGCCCGGTGATCCCACCAGTAGGGATAGGCGATCATGTAGGCATTGCCAAAGCTGCCACCACTCTCGGCAAATCCACGCAGGACGCGCCCCCCTTCAGTGTAGGGCGCGGGTGACGAACTGAAATACGCTTCCCGGTAGCCGACAAAGTAGGTATTCCAGTTGTTCACCCCGGCGATCCCGACCAGAGCCACCGCCAGCGTCACACTGCCCACCCGTCCACGCCAATCGGGGAACATGCGCTTGATTTGCAGGCAGACTAGACCCAGCGCCACAGCCGCGAACAGATAGACAATCGGCAGCGTCCCGCTGGTGCGCGTCGCACTGGGATTCTCAATCGGATAGGCAATCGACAGCGCCGAGGGCAGCAGCATGATGAAAACCAGCAGCGGCATCAGCCAATCCGCCGGGTCTTTCCGGCGGACCATGCGCGCGATCCATGCACCTAGTCCGACGATGAGCAGCGTTCCCGTCACCGGGTCCATCGTTGGGCGGTTCGGTTCCGCACTGACCCAGGCTACATCGCCCTTCCAGTTGTACATCAGCAGGGCATTGCGGATGTTATCCAACAGCACCGGCACATTCTGCTGAAACGCTGCGAAACGTTCTTCCAGCGTCGAGGCGCGCTCGACCAGATTGCCGGCGCTGTCGGTCGTCTGAATCAGATCATCGCCCAGCAGCCGTCCAGAAGTCCGCCGCCAGAAATCATTTGGATATTGAAGCGCGAAACCCAACATCGGCACAAACACCGTGCCCGACAGGATGACCAGCACGGCAAAATGAAACAGCGTCTTGCCGAACTGCACGCCGCCGTTCTGTGCCGAGCGGCGCATGAACCAGCGCATCACTATCGCCAGCGCGATACCCGCGATGATGACCACGGGCAGCATCCGCACTGCCTGATATGCATATAACCCGACGCCGAGGGCCAAACCCGCTTTGATGAAATCCCCGCGCCGATTCCACCGCATCCCGCGTACCAGATAGATCACCACCAGCGCGGTGAACAGCACCGTCAGATTGATCCGCAGCCCTAACCGCGCCAGCATCGTGTGCCAGTAACTCACCGCCACCAGCGCCGCCAGACCCAACCCGACCCAGTTCGCCAGTTCGGGGTCTTCTTCGCCGATCAGTTCCCGCCCCAGCCACCATAGAATCGGGATCGTCAGCAGCCCCTCGATGGCGGTCAGCAGCTTGAGCGTGGTGAAGTTGAATCCCAGTCCGGGCAGTTGGGCGAACAGCGCCATGATGTAGAAGTGCAGTGGTTCCCGTCCGCCGTTATTCGGGAAAAACACCTGCGTCGCGCCGCGTGTGATGTTGGCCGAATCCAGGATTTTCTCGACGTGATCGCTGGTCATCTCCGCGGGAACCCCAGAGAGATCGTAGAAGCGAAACAATGCCGCGACGACCATGATCGTCAGCAGTACCCACAGCGTCCCGCCGCGCGGCAAATGGCGCGAACGCAGATTGTGAATACTCACGCGCAGCCCCCACCCCGCAGGCGCGAACGCCGCGACCATCAGCACGACCGCCCCGATCCAGGTCAACACGCCGGGTATGGTGAAGCGGTTGCCCGCAGTCAACACCAAAGTCAGCCCGATAAAGGCCAATGCCGCGACGCCATAGATTAGGCGGCGCTCAAGGGAGATGGGTTGTTGTTCTTCGGAGGCGCTGGCGATCTGTTCGTTTCCAGGAGGGGATAACACACCGCGCCGCCGTGCCTGAATCTGCTCCCACGAGCCGTAGACTTCGCCAGCAATCCAGACCATCAGCGCCACCAGCAGATATGGCAGCCCTGCATTCAAACCGAACGCTTCCGTGCGCTCGGCCACCATGATGGCGCTGCCGTACAATCCGATGCACACAGCCGCCACCCAGATGCCCAACTGCACCCCGCGCCGCTGGCGCTGCGCTCGTTCTTCTGGTGTCAAGGTAGTGACGGGTAGGCGAAGCCTGCCCATCCTGCGGAGGTGATATGAAACTTCGCTTGGACGAGGAAACGCAGCCGCCGGAGTCGCCTTCTCTTCAGGAGTCCCCACCACGCTCGCAAATTCCCGAAAGGTATCCGCGGGGGCACGCAAGAAACGACCTAGAAGTTCTGCGACCGTCATAGCCTCGACATCGACGTGCCCGATAGGAACATCAGACTTGGCCTCGGTTGGAACCGAAGCCGACACGGCATCAGGCAGCGAAACATCCTCTGGCGGTGTGGCGGGCAGCGTCATCATGTCACCCCTGATCGTCGGTCTGCGGGACGTGATCGTTCGTCTTAACCTGGCTTGCGCCCTTTGATGCACAGGTTCACCGTCGAACGATCCAACGGCTCATTCATCACGTTCTTGCGGTCGAAGAAATTCAGTACCCTTATACCCAGGTTCACAGGATTGAGCAAACTTCCGCTGTTCTTATCGAATGTCGTCCGGTCGGCCGCATTCGCCAGTGACTCCGGCATCAACCCCGATTCCAGCAGCGGCTTTCCCAGCCCATAGACCAGATTATGGATGAACGGGAACGAATGATGGGTAAAAGCCCGCTCCTCCTCGATCACGAATCCCGCCGCCAACACGCTGTTACGAAGCTGCTCGTGCGTATACAGCCGCACATGATTCGCCCAGATGCCCGCCAGCGGCCCTGATCCGATATGCCGTCCCAACACCGTCTCCAGCGTCTTGTTGATCGGGTCCCACCAGAATGGATAGTTCGCGTTCGGCACGGTGATCGCCACGACGCCGCCCGGTTTCAATACCCGCAGCACTTCCTTCAATCCATCCACATCCCGCTCGACGTGTTCCAGTATCTCCGAAAGGATCACGCCGTCGAACGTATCATCGGCATAGGGCAAACGGTAGATATTGGCATTCGTCAACAAGACGTTCGGCAGATGCCCGACGTTCCGTCCGGCCTTCTGGATGATCTCCCAGTCCAGTTCCAATCCCACCAGTCTACATGGACTAACATATCGGAACATGTTCAAGTAGAAGCCGCGCCCACAGGCACAGTCCAGGATGACCGAATCATCGCGCGGGTCAATCCACTCGAAGATGGTGCGGACGCGCTTCTTGAAGGCCATGTCGGCCTCATTGCGCGTCATATGCTCAATCGTCGCTAAGTCCATGAACCTATCCAGGGCTATCGCTTCGCGTCCATAACGGCTTCGTAAAACACTGTTTCGTACTGATCCACTGTGCGCTGGAACGAGAAAATCTCCTCGATCTGTTCCCGTGGTTTCACGTATTGATCCCGATGCCGGATCACCTCGACCAGCGCCTCGCCGATAGATTGGGCATCTCCTGCCCTCGCCAGCTTCCCCATCCCGGTCACGGTGATGGGTACTCGTCCACCAGGGGTGTCGGTCATCACGACCGGGGTTCCGCTCAGCATGGCTTCAACCTGTACCAGGGCAAAGCACTCCGTATCGCTGGTCAGCGCCAGGACATCACAGGCGGCATAAAAGTCCGCCATGAACTGCATGTCCTCGCTCAAACCGAGGAAAATGAGCTGCTCGCGGTACTG
Source organism: Anaerolineae bacterium (assembly GCA_016788965.1). Lineage (GTDB taxonomy): Bacteria > Chloroflexota > Anaerolineae > Aggregatilineales > Phototrophicaceae > CFX2. The sequence continues at coordinate 8,055 of JAEUQZ010000147.1, forward strand.
ATTCACCAATCCCTGGAGATGCTCCCAGGTGTCCTCATAAGCAATCTGATATTCCCCGCAGAACACCACCCGCGCGTTTGGATAGGTTCGGTTCACGACATCCAGAGCGCGGATCAGCAGATCAGGCCGCTTCTCCTGCACGAAACGCCCGGAGAATCCAATCAGTGGCCCACCTTCATGCGACCATTTCGCGCGGAGTTCCCGCACCCGCCCCAGATTGGGTGGCGGCATGAGGATCGGCGGATAGATCGGCTTCACCTTGTTCATATGAGGAGTCAGATAGTAGGACTGCTTGGCGTAGTCCTGACTATACGCAACCAAGCGTGAGGCATACCGCGCCAGGATGCGGTACAGGAAAAACATCGTCCCTTGAATGAAACGGTTCGCCGCGCCTTTAGGCAGGATCAAATCGCCATGATGCGTCACCACCACCGGCCGCCGCGACAGCCCCGCCAGCAGCCGCACGAGCGCTGTTTCCAGCATCGGCGTACTGACCCAAACCACATCGTGTTGCAGCATCAGACCCAGCGCCGCCCACGGATAAGCGGGCATAATCATGCCCCGGCTGATCGGGATCGGCGGAACCCACAGCCGCACTACCCGCACCCCGTTATGCATTTCCGCATCGCGCGGCAGCGACAGCTTGTAACGCGCCGTCAGCACCGTCACTTCATGTCCGCGTCGAGCCAGTTCCTCGGCCACATGCTGCACATGAATGGTGAGGCCGGTGCGGTGCGGCACATAATACAGCAGGCAGATCAGGATTCGCAGCTTCTGGCCGGACTCACGCGCAGTGCTTTCAGCCTGCTTGAGGATCGCGTCCGCGCTCTCCTGAACCGACTCATTCTGATCGATCAATCGACAAACCAACCCTTACTCTAGAAAAAGAACAGTCACCTTACGGCCCCTGCTCGCTGCTTCTCAGACGGCTGACGCCCTGTGAAATCTGCTGAATCGAGACACCTTCTTCGATGAAACCGAGCAAACCCGTGATCGCGTGTACCGCCAGATTCAGACCATGCACCAGCACCGCGAACGCGGCTGCCTTCGCCGCCGGTTCGCCGTATCCGGTCGAGTTCAATGCCAGGATAATCGACAGCTCATAAGGCCCCAGATTGCCCGGCACAGCCGGAACCGCAATCACAAACGCCGCCGCCGCGATGTACAGCAGCGTTGCGATCCAACTGGCCTGATCGTAAAACGTGAGCATCAGGCAGTAGCCCGCCGCCGCCGAAAGTCCCCATCCCAGTGTGGTCAGGCCAACCGCCACCAGCATCGACCGCGCCTGTGACAGCGGTCGCAGACCATCCAGCAGTTGGTTACCCCAGCGTGTCAGCGTCGGCTGATTGACCCGCGCCAGCAGCCGGTCCGTCCAGAATCGTTGTCGGGCCAGCACCACCAACACGACAAATCCCAGAACAGCCGCCGGAGCAGATATCGCTGCCGCCGTCCGAATCGCTTCGGGCACAGGCCCGAACGCCAGCGCCAGGAATACCATCAGCACCACACCCAATAGATCCAGCAGCCGTTCGACAACGATAGTGCTGGCCGTCTTGAGGGGCGCTATCGGCGGCTCGGCGCGTGTCGCCAGATACACCCGCGCCAGTTCCCCAATCCGCAGCGGCAGAATGCCGTTGACCAGATAGGCCACATTCATAATGCTGAACGTCCGGCGAATCGGCAGCCCGCCCTCCAGCAGCCACTGCCAGCGGAATGCTCGCGCCACCAGGCCGAGCAGCAGAAACAGGGTCGTGGGGATCAGATAGACCCAACGCGCCTGAGAGACCGCTTCTTGAAGCTGGCCGACATCGATCTGTGAAATGATGAAGTACACCGCTGCCAGACTGACGACGATGCCCAGTACTCCCATCCGCCAGCGTATCACTGCGCTCCACCATCCCTTATGCCAGAATGCCGGGCATTATACTATCCTCGTCAAACCGAATCCGAGAGTCAACTCGCCCATCAGTCATGCCACCTGCCGTTCTTGACATCCACGAGAGCCAAACCTATAATGAGCGCAATCCGCGGGTATAGTTCAGCGGTAGAACGTTTGCTTCCCAAGCAAAATGTCAGGGGTTCGAGTCCCCTTACCCGCTTAGCAGGTTATGACGCCACAGCCTAGACGATAGTTCCCCCATTGTTTTGGCAGTCTGCTTGGAGGGAAGCTGATGTCATCCCTCCCCGATCAGTCCAGATTTCGCATCTTTGAACCTCACATCGCTCAAAACAGAATAAACCTATCTGGCGGCTGGCAGGTGCATTCGATCCCGCTCGATGCCGACGTATCTACACCTGTTTCTCCGGAATCCACGATTCTTGTGCCCGATAGCGTTCACCTTCAGCCCATCCTCTATCCTGACCGCCCTTACTGGGGTGAACATCTGCGCGCAATCAATGATAAAGCCTGGATTTATCGGCGGTCGTTTCACCTATCGTCAACAGCCAATCGCCGCGTCCGTATCCGCTTCGAAGCCGTCGATTACTACGCCGAGGTTTGGCTGAACGATTACTATCTCGGAAGTCACGAGGGGAACTTCGCTCCCTTTGAATTCGATGCCACGCAAGCTGTCCGCTGGAGCGAAGACAACTGGCTCACCGTGCGAGTCACTTCCCCCTGGGATGCGCCCAATCCCAGCGGCAGCTATCCCATCGATCACGTCATTCGCGGCATGGTCAAGGGACTATACGAACACGGCGAAGGCGTCATCCCCCCTGCCGTGAATCCCATCGGCATCTGGCGGCCGGTCTCTCTCATCCTGGATGAAGGTATCCGCATCGACCAGATTCGCATCCACACCCAACTCGACGGGCGGATCGACCTGCGCCTGCGCCTGACCAATGCCACCGAATCCGCCTGGAGCGGCCGCCTGGCGCTTCATATCCAGGCTGAAAACCACGAGGGTGCTGGCACGGTCACATCGCTCGAAGCCACCCTTCCACCAGGCCGTAGCGAGATCGAATGCACTGTGATGCTGTCTGAACCTCGCTTATGGTGGTGCTGGGATCACGGGGAGCCTAACCTGTACCGCCTCACCGCGCATCTCGTGAATACAGAGGATGATGTCCTCTCCGAAATCACGCGCGTGTTCGGCGTTCGCACCGT
>JAEUQZ010000148.1 GCA_016788965.1 Anaerolineae bacterium
TCGGTTCCGGCTGCACCGTCACCTGGATGTGCATCCCCTCGATGGATGCCGCCAGCGCCTCGATATCGGCTCGGTTTTCGGGATTCCCCACGATAACGACTTCTCGAAATCCGAGCGCCCGGTAGCGTTCCAGTTGGGTTTGCAGCAGCGGCCTGTCGCCGAACTTCAGCAGCGACTTTTCGCGCAGCGGCCACATCCGCGAGGAAGCCCCGCCGGCCAGGATGATGAGGATCGGTGTGGACATGTCTAAAGTTTCCTTGTGTCTGGCACGATCAAATCACTGCAAGCCATTCTACCAGCCCCAGGCTTATCCCCGCCTAACAACCCCAATCTGACGGAATTGCCCCAAGCATGACCAAATGGAACCTTCTCAAGGCGGACATCGCACTTTAAGATAACAGAGGCTCCGTCCGACCAACACAGGCCCTGGGGGTGTTCGATGACTGCCCAATTCCTCTCGACGTTCATGCGCCTTGCTCAGAACAAGACGGGCGCGGATCGTGCGCTGGCCTGCGATGCCGCGCTCAATGTGGTCGATTCGGTTCGGGTTCAGGCGGCAGAACTCTCCGTCGGCGATTTCGACGGCTTCGCCGCGCTGCGCGAGGCGCTGGGAACAGGTGAACCCCTCATCACCAACAACCTCATCCGCGACCCCGCCCAGGCTCCCATCACCAACACCAGCTACGGCAACCTGCGAATCGTCGTGATTATTCCGATTCAGAATGTCGGCGTGATCTATCTGGATCAGCCCGTGCGAAATGGGGTCATTGCCCAGAAGACAGTCGAGCGGCTCATGCTGCTGGCCGAGAAGACGGCGCGTAAAGAGGAATGGGATGTTTCCGAGAGCGTGCTGAGCGAACGCTACGAGCAGATGGTCTGAACGCTCACCGCTGAAGCTGCGGGAACTGCCGGGGCATTGGGACGGCCTTGAGGATGTCGTTGACCTCGTTGGCGGCGCGTTTGGTATACAGCCAGACCATGCCCGGCTTGATCTCCGTGCCGCAGATCACCGCCAGCGATACAGTGTAAGGCGAGCCGAACTCCACAATGTAGACGCCGTTATGTTCCCCCTCGAAGTAGGTCGAGTGGAACTTGGTCTCTTCCAGGATGTTCGCCAGCGATTGCTGGGCGTTATGGTCGATGTTCAGCGCCCGTGTCAGCAGTTGCAGATCGTATTCTTCCAGCGTTCCCGCCGCGCCCACCATATTGCCGTCGGCATCGATTAGCCCAACGAAGCTGGCCTTGACGTGCGACATCAGGTCTTTGAGGTAGTCGTTGATGCGCCGGAACTGCTGCCGCCCCAGCACCAACGCCGCGGAACGGGTATTCGGGTCCAGACGCCGAGCGCGGTCGATATTCTTTTCGCTCGGCTCAACATCTTCGACCGTATGCGGACGCTGCGACTCAGTGCGGCGGACTTCAAGCTGCCGCTCGATCTGCATCAGCACGAACGACATGTTCAGCGGCTTATACAGGTAATCCACCGCGCCCAGACGGTACACGGCCACTGCGCTCCGTGCCGACAGATCGTCGTCGATGACGATCACGCGGGCGCGGGGGCGCAGACCGCCCACCACCGCCAGCAAATCCATTCCGCTCAGGTCAGGCAGTTCGGTCTCGGTCACGATCAAATCGAAATCGGTCAACAGGATTTCGCTGAGAGCTTCTTCAAAACTGCGGGCCTGATTGACGGCATAGCCGCCAACGGATTCGAGCGTTTCGCTCAACGTGCCGCGCAAATTGCCATCCCGCGCGACGATCAGAATACGCTCTCGCGGGTGGCTGTGGCCGTTAAGGACTTGGACTTCTGCTGCCATCGACAAACTACCCTTCAACCGTTGAACTTAACCTGGAGCCGCGCTGCCCGCATACACGGACAACAGCGGCGGCAGCGCCAGAATCGGGATCAGGCGTGAACGATGACTGATGATCCCGTGAATGAACTGCGCGGCGGCAGGCGCATCGCCGAATTGCAGCGGATCGACATACTCGACTTGAAACACTTCATCGACCAGTAACCCCACCTGCTGGTTTCCCCCAGCCGCCACGATGAAGATGCTGGCGCTTGTGGGTGGCGGCGCGGGTTGGTCGAAGATGCGCCGCAGATCGATCAAAGGGAGCGCCATTCCACGCCGGTTGACCAGTCCAATCACCTCCGGCGGCGTATCGGGCAGCGCCAGCGTTTCCACCATGGCCGACACTTCCACCACATCTTCAATCAGCAGGCCGAACACCTGCTCCGCCAGACTGAAGGTCAGGATGGGCAGCCGCAGTGAATCAACCGGGGATCGGCGGCTCATTCCCCTGATCGCTCTCTTTCCGCCACATCACCGTGATGATCGTCGGCGACTCTTCCCCTTCCAGCAGGATTTCATCCACCAGATCGCCTAGCTTGGAGCGCAGCGCGATCATCACATTGCTCGTCGATACCCTGGCGAGCCAGGGCGTCGTCACTGAAAGCTGCACCCCCATCTTGTCATGATCGCTCACGCCGTTGAAGCTTAGCGTGTGGCGCATCCCTGTCTTCAGCACCAATTCGCCCAGCGTCGCGGCGACGCTGGCAAGCTGCGCCTGCCGCGCCGGGACAAATCCCAGGAGAGCCGCCGCGCGCCTGGCCGTATTGCGGGCGATCATGATATCCATCGATGTCTCCACCGGGACAGTGAGGACCGGCGGTTGCATCGTGTAAGGCCCCTTTGGTCGGGTCATCGATGCGTCTCCGCCGCCATCACTTCAGCAGCCCCAGTTCTTGCAAGGTGTTCATCAGATGCTCGGTGGCAAAGATGTCCTTCGGAATATAATCATCGGCTCCAGCCGCCAGACCCGACATCGTGGCCTGCGCCTCATCGCGCTCGGTCAGCATGATGATCGGGATCGCCTGGGTATCCGGCGACCGCTTCAAACGACGGCACACCTGGAATCCATCCATGCCCGGCAGCTTGACATCCAGCACGATGAAGGAAGGCTGCTTCTCCATCACCGCCCGCACCCCGTCCAGCCCATCGTAGGCCACCCGTACATCGAAGCCCATACTTTCCAGTGTGGCCTTGATCTGGGCGGCCTGCGTTTTGCTATCTTCGATCAGTAGTACATCCAGGCTCATAACAGTTGAGCGGCTCTGCGTTCCCTATCTGCCGCGATTGAGCCGCTTTCACTCCTTTTCCTCATTATAAGCCAATCCCAGATAATCGTCTGGTTTAGAAAACCTAACTCTACCCCAATTCTGTGGGGGTTATCCAGCCAGACGGATCAATGCCGTAGGAATATCGCCTAACGGCAGTATGGTTTGTACCGCGCCGCGCTCGATGGCCGCGCCCGGCATCCCGAACACGGTACAGGTCGCCTGATCCTGCGCCAATGTTGCCGCCCCTGCCTCGCGCAGCGCCACCATCCCGGCAGCGCCATCATCCCCCATCCCGCTCAGGATCACACCCACGCATTCGGCTCCACAAGCCAGCGCCGCTGATTGAAACAGCGCATTGACCGATGGGCAGTAAGCATCGGTTCCGCTGTCCTCTCGCAGCCGCGCCACCAGTCGGCGGCCATACCGCGCCACGGTCAGATGGCTGCCTCCGGGCGCGACATAGGCCCGGCCTCCGGCCAGAACTTGACCTTCCTCGGCCAATTCAACGGGCATAGTCACCTGCCCTCCCAGCCAGCGCGCCAACCCGACCATGAATTCATCCGGCATATGCTGGACGATCACGACGGGAATCGGATAATCGGGCGGGAGTTTGCCGATCACTTCGCACAAGGCGCTCGGCCCGCCCGCGCTCGCCCCGATCACCACCAGTTCCGGTCGAACCGCCGTCGTAAGCAGCGAAGGCTGAACGGGCGCGGGCAGGGGTTCCAGCCCGACGCGCCGCCGCACCAGACTAACCCCGGACATGGCCGTGAGTGCATTGATGAACCGTCGCTGGAACGAGTCTGGCACGTTTTCCTGCCGTACCGCCGGACGCGCTACGACGGCCAGTGCCCCGGCCTCCAATGAGCGGATTGACAGCTCCACATCCATCTCCAGCAGGGCGCTGACGATCACAATCGGCGTTGGGCACTGCGCCATGATCCGCCGCGTGGCCTCCAGCCCGTCCATCCGCGGCATCCGAATATCCATCGACACCACGTCCGGCCGCAGCGCCTCGACCCGCGCCACCGCTTCTTCGCCGTCGCTGGCCTCGCCAACGACAATCATGCCCGGCGCGGCATTCACCAATCCGGCCAGGTGATTCCGCACCGTCTGGCTGTCATCGGCAATCAGGACGCGAATCGTTCGCTGAGCCATACCACCTCACACCAGCGACCAGATCATCCGCAGCAGTTCGGCCTGCTCGAACCGTGATTTGATCAAGTAGGCGTCGGCTCCGGCATGCAGCCCGGCCTCGCGCTGTTCCGGCTTATTGAGCGAAGTGAGCAGGATGACCGGCATCCGCCCAAGCTGGTGATCCTCCTTGATGCGTCGCGTCAGTTCCAGCCCGTTCATCCGGGGCATCTCCACGTCGCTGATGACCAGATCGGGTTGGATTTCCCGCAGCCGTTCCCAGGCCTCCGCCCCATCGATTGCCACCGAGACCACGAACCCGGCCGTTTCCAGGATATGTTTTTCCAGCGTCCGAGTCGTGATCGAATCGTCCACGATCAGGATGTGATGCACTTCGGATGCGGCTTTAGACGGCTTCCCTTCCGGCACTTCGACGATCCGCCGGACATGCGGCTGACCCGTCGCGCCGCGCAGCACCGCATTCGGATCAAGCACCAGGATGATTTCACCGCTGCCGAGCAGTGCCCCCCCAGTCACATACGGCGCATTGGCGATCTCGCGCCCCAGCGGCTTGAGGACCAGTTCCTCTTCGCTGAAGAGGTCTTCCACCTCGAAAGCGACCGCGCGTTCACCTGTCGCCAGCACCAGCAGCGTGATCCAGTCGTGTCCTTCCCCACTCCCGTTGACCGGAAGCCCCAGCACCGAAGCCAGCGGCACAACCGCCACAGGGCGGCTCTCCACGATGACCATTTCGCGGCCTTCCGCCAGGAAGAGTTCGTCGCGCTTCAGCTTCAGCATACGCCAGACCGATGCCGATGGCACGGCGAAAGTTTGCTTGCCCACGCTGACCAGGATGCAGCTCAAGCGGCTGAGCGAGAGCGGAATCCGCAGCGTGATGGTCGTGCCGCGGCCAGGGGTGCTGTCCACGCTCACCCGCCCACGCAGGCTTTCCACGCGCGTCCGCACAATGTCCATGCCCAGCCCGCGACCGCTCAGCGTCGTCACTTCACGCCGCGTCGTCAAACCCGAATGGAAGATGAAATTGTAAGTTTCTTCCGGGCCAAGCGCCGCCGCTTCCTGCTGAGTGACCAACCCGGCTTCGACAGCGGCCCGGCTGATCTGGTCGGCGTTCAGGCCGCGCCCATCATCGCTGATGTGAATCAGAACATCTTTGCCCCGCTGCTCGACGATCAGCCGCACCAGTCCAATCGGCGGTTTGCCTTTGGCGGTGCGCTCTTTGGCCGTCTCCAGACCATGATCCAGCGCATTCCGCAGCAGGTGCATGATCGGCTCTTTGAGGATATCCAGCGCCGTCTTGTCCATCTCCACCGACGAGCCGACCACTTCCAGATGCGCTTCTTTGTCTGTATCGCGTCCCAGATCACGCACCAACCGCTGAAAGCCACTGACGACTGTCTCGACTGGAACCAGCCGCATTCCCCCAATATCATCCTGAAGCTGCTCGGCCAACATGCTGAGTTGGGCGTTGTATGTGGTCATGTCCCGACCCAACGCCACCAACTGCCGGTTCGTTTCCATCAGGAACCGCTGATTCGTCTCCAGGAATTTGAAGAGCATCAGCACCTCTTCAGGGATATCCCCGGCTTCGTGCTGCAACCGCCGCGCCAACCGGATATACGCTGTGCGGACATTCCGCCATTCCCGCTGCCAGCGTCGATTGAGCTTTTGTAACTGCTGGAAGTCCCGCTGCCGCTCCTCGCTGTGCATTCGCATGACCAGCAGTTCGCTGACTTCCCCCATCAGCCGATCCATCCGCGAGACCGGCACGCGGATGCTCTCCTCAGCCACCGGAAGCTGAATCGTCACATGCTCTTCCGCGCCGGGCACGACGGCACGCATAGCCGTGGTACGTTTCTTTTCGGCCAGCGTCTGGGGCTTCGGCTTCGGCGTCTCCGCAATCGCCACGACTTCTTCCAGCCGTTCCATTGTGGACGCCAGGATCGTCGGATCGTTCTCCGTGCCGTTGACCACGTTCTGGATCAGATCGAGTCCGTCGTAGAGCAGGTCGCACACACCGTGAGTCAGTTCGATCTTCTGCTTGAGCGCCGCGCTGAAGATATCCTCCATCGAGTGTGCCAGTGTCTCGATCACCTGGATGCCGACCGCCCGCGCCGCGCCCTTCATGCTGTGGGCAACCCGGTTCATTTCCCGCAGCGCCTCCGGGTCGGACTGTGCTGCCGCTTCGGTTTGCAGCAGCGTCCGGTTGAGGCTCTGGAGGTAGTCCCCCACCTCCACCCAGAAGATATTCAGCAGATCAGGATCAGGTGTCATCGCTTCAGTCCCGATAGCAGCGCATTGATGCGCCGGGCCGCATCCTGCAAATTCTGCACGCTGGCCTTGACCTGCATGGTGCTGCTCAGCGTTTCAGTCGTCGAGCGTTTAATCGTCCGCATCGCCTGAGTCAGTTGATCCATGCCAATCGTTTGCTGGCGTGTGCTGGCGGCAATTTGCATCGCGGCCATGGCCGCTTCTTCAATTGCTCCGGCCAGATCGTGGATCGACTCGCCCGCGCGGTTCACCAACACCTGTCCTTGATCCACCCCCTTGCTGCCTTCTTCCGTCACCATCACCGCCGCGTTCGTCGCCCGCTGGATTTCGCCGAGAATCTCGCGCACCTGCACCGTCGCTTCACGGTTCTGATCGGCCAGGTTGCGGACTTCCAGCGCCACCACCGCGAATCCTTTACCCTCTTCGCCAGCCCGGGCCGCTTCCACCGAGGCATTCAGCGCCAGCATCCGCGATTGATCCGCCAGATTGTTGACCGTGGCGATGATTTCGCCGATCTGCTGCGTGTTCTCCGAAAGCACGAGGATGTTATCGGCGATGTCTTCCACCCGGCGGCGAATCAGATCCATACCCGTGATCGTCTGCGTCACGGCATCAGAACCCGCCCGCGAAATATCGACCGAAAGCTGGGCGGTCTCGGCCACGCTCTGCGCTCGCTCGGCCGTCTCGGTCACGGTCGCCCGTACTTCGTTGACCGTCGCCGTGGTCTCCGTCACCACGCTGTCCTGCTCATTCGCCATGGAGATCTGCCGCGCCGCTGCCGAGAGAATTTCCTGTGTATCGGCATCGACCCGCTCCAACGCGCTGCTGATTTCCGTCACAATATCTTGCAGGCGGTCGAGCATCCGGTTGACCGCTTCGCCCAACTGCACCAGACGACGGTCTTCATCGGAGCGAACGTTCAGCACATTCGTATCGAGGCGCTGCTGCAAGTCCCCCAGCACCACCAGATCGAGCGCATGGATGTAACTGCTCAGCGTCCGGTGAAATGTGGGACGGCTGACCCGATGCAGCAGAGTCCCAATCCCCCAGGCCAGCACCAGCGCCAGCAGAACCCACGGCAAAAATACAGTAGGACTGAGTTGAAGGCTGAGTCCCATCAACAGCACCGGGATCACTGCCACGACCGCCGAGAGCAGTGCCAGCGGACTGGTCGCCGATTCGAGCAACCGCTTGAGGTACAGCGTGCGCCTGCTGGGTGCAGCCAAGTTCTGCAAGGTACTCATTCATCCGCTCCAACAATCAAGCGTTCATCTTCAAATAACTGAGTGAGGTTCAGGACGGTCAGATGGTCTTCGGTCACGCCGTGGGCATACGTCAGCGTGCCCACAGATTTGATCGCTGTCGCCGGAACGTTGACTACGCCATCGACGCGGTGCGCCAGCAGTCCCAGCGTAAGCTGGTGTGACCGAACCAGGATCGCTTCGCCAGGAGGTACTTCCGGTTGGCGAAGCGTCAGGCCGAGGAAACGGCGCAGATCGAAAGTAGTGATGACCTGCCCCCTGACATTGATAACACCGGGATAGTAATCCGGCACGCCGGGAACCGGAACAATTTGCTGGATGGAACGCACCCCATGCACCAGCGCCACATCCAATCCGTAGCGTTCGTTATCCAGCGTGAAGGTCAGCAGCGGACGTGCATCGCGCATCAATTCGTCGCTGTTGATGACCGGTTGGGCATACTGAATAGCGCGTTGACGCAGCCGCTCCCGCTCCATTGCCAGACGGCGGTTCTCGTTGTCCCATTCGAGAGTCTCTCCCGATCCAACCGGGGTATGCTGTTCAGTCATGGATATGCCGCGATTCCCCCAAGAAATGCTCTCTTCGTAGTATACACCGACTGTGTTTTGGCCTGAATTGAGGTCGTCTTGGCCGACTCAACCAGCCATCCCATTGCATCCTCGATGTCAATGACCGCGTTGGACATAATTGGACATACAGATGCCTCCACCGCGCCGCTACCCTACCAGTTACAGGAAGCAGTGTGAAATGGGAAGGATAGCAGGGTATGACCAACAATGGACAGCATGTCAACGGTGACAAGCAAACCGGAACCGAATTGGTAAAGCGCGGTCTGGCGCAGATGCTCAAGGGCGGCGTGATTATGGATGTCGTCACCCCCGACCACGCCAGGATCGCTGAAGATGCCGGAGCCTGCGCGGTGATGGCGCTGGAGCGCGTCCCGGCGGACATCCGCGTTCAGGGGGGCGTCGCCCGTATGAGCGACCCAGATATGATCGAAGGCATCATCCAGGCCGTCAGCATTCCCGTGATGGCGAAAGCCCGCATCGGGCACTTCGTCGAAGCGCAGATTCTGGAGGCGCTGGGCATCGACTATATTGATGAAAGCGAAGTCCTCACCCCTGCCGACGAAGAACACCATATCAACAAGCACAAGTTCAAGGTTCCCTTCGTCTGCGGATGCCGCAATCTCGGCGAGGCGCTGCGCCGCATTTCGGAAGGCGCGGCCATGATCCGCACCAAAGGCGAAGCGGGCACAGGCGATGTCGTCGAAGCCGTCCGCCATGCCCGCACGGTGAATGCGGAAATCCGCCGCCTGACCTCGATGGACGAGGATGAACTCTACACGTATGCCAAGAACATCCAGGCTCCCTACGATCTGGTCAAGGAAACGGCCCAGTTGGGACGGCTGCCCGTGGTCAACTTCGCAGCCGGCGGCGTGGCGACACCCGCAGATGCCGCGCTGATGATGCAGTTGGGCGTCGATGGAGTCTTCGTCGGCTCTGGTATCTTCAAGAGCGGCGACCCCGCCAAGCGTGCCAAAGCTATCGTCGAAGCTGTCACCCACTTCGATAACCCTGACGTGCTGGTGAAGGTCAGCCGCGGCCTCGGCGAGGCCATGGTCGGCATCAACGTTAGCACTATGCCCGAAGCGCAGAAGATCGCCGGTCGCGGCTGGTAGCCAGGACGTGATCCCGATCTGCGGAGCCACGCCGCTCCGCAGATACTTCTTTCAGCCAAGTGGTTGTGAACCCGCAGGAGATTGCTACGGGCAGTTCTCGCAGTGATGGTCATCGACGAAGACCATGACCCGCTTGCCATCCTGCCAGGTGGCAAGCTGACCCCCATAAAGCTGCGAGAGAACATCGGGCTGGTAGACGGCTTCCGGTGATCCGAAAGCAATCATCTGGCGGCGCAGCGCCATCACCCGGTCGAAGCGGCTGAAAGCCAGCGCCAGATCATGCGTACACAGCAGGATGGTCAGCCCCTCACGGTGGAGATGATCCAGCACGTCCATGAGTTCCGCCTGGGCGCTGGCATCGACGCCGCTGAACGGTTCATCCAGCATCAGGATGCGGGCTTGCTGCGCCAGCGCACGGGCGATGAACACCCGCCGGCGCTGCCCGCCGCTGAGTTCCCCGATCTGACGACCGGCCAGGTCTGCCATGCCGACGCGCTCCAGGGCGCTGTGTACCTGCTGCCAGTGCCGGGCACGCGGCCGGCGCAGCCAGCCGATCTGCCGGACGCAGCCCATCATGACCACATCCCGCACCGTCGCCGGGAAATCCCAATCGACGCCTTCATGCTGCGGGACGTAGCCGAGCAGATTGTCTCCGCCCGCCGTCGTGATGGTTCCACGCTGCGGCTGGAGCAGTCCCATCACAGTCTTGATGAGCGTGGATTTACCGGCCCCGTTCGGCCCAATGATGGCAATGCGCTCCCCTGGGCGGATGTCGAAGCTGACCTCTTCCAGCGCGGGCTGCTGGTTGTAACTGACAGTGAGGCCGCGCGCCTCCAGAATCGGCGCTGCGCCTGGAATCGAGCGCAGATCAGGGGCAGATAGTGGGGAAACAAGATGCTGGACAGCCATAGGTAGTTCTCCGACCGGGGCAGACGATGATGATACGGCGTCTCGCCTACCCCTTAACGATACCTGATATGGGCAGGAATTTGAACCGCGATCTTTCCAGTCATTCCCAACCCAGTTCATAACCCCTCGGATGCGCTATCCAGCAAGCGCATCGGCCACGGTCTGGGCGTTATAGCGCAGATAATCCAGGTAGGTCGGCGCAACCCCATCGGCAGAGGTGAGGGACTCGCTCAGCGTCGTCACCACAACTACTCCGGTTTCGGCAGCCAGGACATCGATGATCTGCGTGTTGGCGGTGGCTTCGGCGAAGATCGCCGGGACACCGAGTTCGCGGACTTCCTCAATGAGGACGACAAGTTCCTGCGGATCGACATCGGCGGCGGTCGTTCCCCCACTGATGACCACGCCAACCACCTCGAAGTCGAAGGCACGGGCGAAGTAGCTCATGAATTCGTGATTGGTAATGAGCTTGCGGCGCTCTTCGGGCACGACAGCCAGGATGCTTTCCATCTCGGCGCGGACTTCTGTTAGGCTGGCTTTGTAGGCTTGCGCATTGGCGGCATACGTTTCGGCGTTGGCCGGATCAGACTGTGAAAAAGCGGCAGCGATATTGTCCGCCCAGACCATGCCACTGGCCGGATCGGTCCAGACATGCGGATCGCAGGAGCCGTGTTCGTGCGCTTCCTCTTCTTCGCTATGCGCCTGATCAGCAGCTTCTTCTTCATGACCATGCTCATCCTCGCAGACTTCTTCTTC
>JAEUQZ010000149.1 GCA_016788965.1 Anaerolineae bacterium
ATTGCCGACTCCTTCGCGCCTGCCGCCGAGCAAGCGCCGGGTCTGCTCCGCCGTGACGAATGTCCGCAGCAGGGTAATCAGGAAGATCATGCCGGAGAGCAGCAGCAGAATCTTGGGCACGTCGTAGAGGAAGAAGTTCAGCGACGTACCCAGGTGGCTCGTCCGGTCGAGGCCGAGAAGCTGGTAGGTGAGGAGATCGGCGACCGCCTGGAGGCTGTTGAACAGAACCCACCAGACGACGGCAGCCGCCAGAACCAGCCCAATCGAGCGCCATTCGGAGTTCGAGGGCTTCAAGAGCCGTGTGTGACCTGCCATGATGCCGCCTCCTGACCGCCCTACGACGGATCCGGCGTTTCTTCTGCCCGCGCCCACTCGACGATACGCGAGCGCGCCGGGATGCGTCCGGCGGAGACGACCTTCTCGTTCATCACCAGGGCGGGGGTGCTGAGGACGCCATAGGAGGCGATATCGGCGTATTCGGTGACTTTAGTCAGCGCATAGGCCAATCCTGCCGCATCCAGCGCGGCGCGGGTTTCCGCCTCCAACCGCTGGCAGTTCGGGCAGCCTGATCCTAAGACTTTCACCTGAAGCATGGGGCGTTCCTCTCCAAAAACTGACCATCCGATGTATGCTTACGATAACACTGGCAGCATTCAGCCCGTCAGTGCGGCCTATCATCATTGTGGCGTGACAAACGATATAGACAGACATCTATATAAATGGTTATATATGTCAACAGGCATGAAAACTGCGATCTCGATGGCTGAGTCTGAAGCGAGGATGACGATGGACCCGTTGACCCTGAACGACCGCCCTATCGACCGACCGCGGGCGAGTGGACTAAGGCTGCGCCTGGACTCGGCGCGAGCGGACGAGATGGCGGCGCTGTTCAAGGCCATCAGCCATCCGGTGCGGCTGCAAATCCTTGACCTCATCAGCCAGGGCGGGGGTGAACTGTGCGGTTGCGATATCGAACCGCACTTCGATCTGACGCAGCCGACCATTTCCCATCACCTGAAGGCGCTGCGCGAGGTAGGTCTCATCACTTCGGAGCCATATCGCTCATCGATGTACCACCGCGTCAATCCCGCCAAAATGGAACTGCTGCGTGATGTGCTGACCTTATTGCAGCGGGCATAGCGACGTAATCCCGATTCCGATTCAGCGCGAGGGTCGCCGGGCCAACCAGCGCATCATCTGACCCCAGAAGGCGCTGTAGTGCGGCCAGTGGACAAAATCCCCACCCCAATGCGGCGCGAAGTCGGCGGCGAAGATGGCCGCGCGGCCTTGCTGGACATCCCAGGCGGCGATGAAGGGATCATCCTGATAGCGAGCGATGAGCGACGCGCCGGGCTTGAGGCGGACGCGGTTGTAGCCGCAAAGCGTCCAGGATGACTCGGCCCAGGGCAGCCCGGCGACGATGGGATGGTCTGGCTGCGTGACCTCGAAGCGGAAGCCCTGGACAACCTCGACGCGATCATCGTGGTGGTCAATTTCGACGGGGAGGATGGCAGCGACATCGGTATCGGCCCAACGGGCGATACCGTTCAGCCCGGCGAAGGAAAGATAGCCGCCGACCATGAGGAAGCCGCCGCCGCCTTCCACGAACTGGCGCACCATGCCGACGCGATCCGGCCCCAGAGGGTAGACATAAGGTGGGGTCAGGCCGGGGTAGAAGATCATGGAGTTGTAGCCGACATCGCTGAAGATGACCACATCGTATTCCCGGAGCGCATCCAGTGAAGTCGGGAATTCGTGCGGGACGCCGTGAGGGGTGATGTGGCGGACGCGGACATCGGGCACGGCGTTCATGGCCTCGCGGAAGTAGCGGCCGTTGTCATTGAAGTAGGACTGCTCGATGACGTCAGCGCCGACAAGGTAGCGGTTGAGGACGACTTCGGAGTCGCCGACATAGAGGACGTTGATGGGGGTCATGGGGCCTCCTTGCCGTTTGAAACAGTCTATCAAAAGCTAACTCAAAAGCCTGTGACGCGCGAATTGTATGTGGGCTGCTGGTGACAATGGGATAGGGAGAAGGATATTCAGGTCGAATATAATCATCGTCAACGGCGTCATGACGAGATGAAGTGAGACCATGAATCGCACTGATCGACTGCTGGCTATCATGCTTGAACTCCAGGCTAAGAAATGGGTGCGGGCAACAGACCTGGCAGATGCCTTTGAGGTAAGTGAACGCACGATTTACCGCGATATGACCGCTCTCTCCGAGTCGGGTGTGCCACTTGTATCGGTCACGGGACAGGGGTACTCGCTGGTCGAGGGGTACTTCTTGCCACCACTGGCGTTTACCACAGACGAAGCCATGATGCTGCTGCTCGGAAGCGATTTTGTCGCCGGGCATTTCGATGCTCAATACCGCAACGCGGCACACTCAGCCAATCAGAAGATCATGGCCGTGTTGTCTGAGACTTTGCGACACGATGTCGAGTATCTGGCAAGCAGTATACAGTTTGTCGTCATCGATGAGCGTACTGCGTCAGAAACGCTGCAACAGTTGCGGCGAGCGATCATCCAACGCAAAGCTGTTCGCTTCACCTCTCATGCCCGCTACCACGACGGTCAGCCGGATACTGAACGGATCGCCGACCCTTACGCGCTGGTGCATATTGGCGGGACGTGGATGTTGATCGCCTATTGTCATCTCAGGAAAGACAACCGTCATTTCCGCCTGGATCGCATGGAGAATATCTTCATACTCAATAATACATTTGCGCGACCAAAGGATTTCAGGATTCAGTTTAGCAGTGAAGAAGATCGAACCGTCGTCGCACGAGCGCTCTTTGACCACGAGGCTGCACCAAGAGTACGGGAAACGCCGTCAGGCTTTCAGGTCGGGCTGGAAGAACATCCACAAGGGTTGCTGGTCACATTTATGCTGCGGCAGCCGGAAGACTTACTCCAATGGCTGCTTGGGTGGGGTTCGCATGTCCGCGTGTTAGAGCCGGATTCGCTGCGAGCGCGAGTGGCTTACGAAGCAGAAGCCACACTGAGAAACCATGGCGTGCCTGAGTTCTGAAAGCGCCAAACGCTCCTGACATAACGGTGTCAAGAGGCTGACGTAAAGTGAACGTGTCAGCACACACAAAAGGAGCAAAGGCATGACCCGTTCACTCACCTTACGCGGCCTGGCGACCGTCAGCTTTTTCGCGGATGATGTCCCGGCCGCCAAGCAGTGGTACACCGAACTGCTGGGCATTCTGCCGTATTTCGAGCGCCCCGACTCCCAGAATCCAGTTTACATCGAATTTCGACTGGGCGATTATCAGCACGAGTTGGGGATCATTGACCGCAGGTATGCACCGCAAAATGCGTCCACCACGCCGGGAGGGGCAATTCTGTTGTGGCATGTCGATGACATTGAATCAGCGCTTGCCACGCTCAAGGCGATGGGCGCGACAGACTATGACCCCCTGACGCGGCGCGGGGACAGTGGATTCATCACGGCTTCCGTGGTCGATCCCTTCGGCAATATTCTGGGCATCATGCAGAACCCCCATTACCTCGACATCCTCAGAAGCCATTTGAAAAGCCATCCCCACCCCTAAATCCCCTCCCCACTACGTGGAGAGGGGACTTTTCCGGCCGCCTGCATCGCCCTTGAAACGGCTGAGGATGGCGCAGATGTGAACTTTTCAAACGGTCTCTCAGATCATTCAACATGGCGTGAGACGCACGGGAGGCACATATACCCTCGTGCATGATCGGCCATATCAGCATGATGGGCAGGCGCGGCGGACACGCCATCCTTACGACGGCGTGTCCTGACGGTAGGTTTGCAGGGTCTCCAGGTAGTATTCGGGCTGGCCGATGTCGTAGCGGCGGCCGTCCATGAGGAGACCGAGGAAGCCATCCTCCTGGCGCAGGCGGTCGAGGGCAGAGGTCAACTGGAATTCGCCGCGCTCGCGGACGTTGTTTTCGATGTGTTCTTCCAGGTAATCGAAAATCTGGGGTTTGATGATGTACTGGCCGAAGACAGTCATGTACTGGTCTTCGGGCATATCGGGGATGCGGAGGCTGGCGCGGGCGTATTCGACAGTGGGTTTTTCGGCGAATTCGGTGATGTTCAGCAGGTGTCGATCTTCGACCCAAAAGCCAGTGAGCGTGCCGAAGTGGGCTAAGTGACTCTCCGGCGTCTGGCGCATCCCGACGACACTGATGCCGTGTTTGTTGAAGGCATCGACCAACTGCTGGGCACAGGAGCGGTCACTTTCGGAGCGATAGATGTGATCGCCGAGCATGAGCAGGAACGGCTCCGCGCCGATGGCTTCGCGGGCGGCGTAAACGGCATGGCCCAAGCCTTCCTGCGCCCGCTGGATGACGAAGCGGACGCGCTGGCCGATTTCGAGCAGGCGGCGGGCGTATTCCTGGAACGGCGAAGAGAGTTTGTTGAAGTTCTCAATCGTCACCTGAACGTTGAAGAAGGATTGGAAGGCGGGCAGATCGCCCTCCTGGACGACGATGATGACTTCTTCGATGCCGGCGTCGAGGGCTTCCTCGACGATCAGGAGAATGGCGGGCTTGGCGATGCCGTCGCGGTCGATGATGGGGAAGAGTTCTTTCTTGGTGGCTTTGCTGGCCGGGAAGAGGCGCGTGCCAAATCCGGCGGCAGGGATGACCGCCTTGCGGACTTTGGCGCCAGAGTAGAGGGTCAGCTTAAGGCAGGGCATGTCGAGGTCGCGCTCGATGATCTCGACGATGGCCTGCTGATCGGATTCGCTGCGGGCGATGAACTGGGCTGTGCCATCGCCCTGGGAGCCGACGCCCTTGCCGCCGAAGATATGGGGTTTGAGCGGCTCGTAATTCAGGACGCGGTTGAGGACGGGGGCGGTGAGTTCTTCCGGGCAGGCGGGAGCGGCGTAACGGTTGAAGAAGTCCTGGGCTTCGACCAGGAGCGCGCCGAGGCGCTCGGCGTCGGCGGCTTCCAGGGCTTCCAATGCCTGATGGGTGATGCGTTTGTTGATCGATCCCAAAAGCTGCTGCACGCCGGCTTCGACTTCGTTGGAGGCGAAGGGGAAGCATTTATTGAGGTCGGCCAGGATTTTCTTGGTGTTCTTCTGTGCCATCAGATCGACGATGACGAAGTAGAGGTTATCGCGCACCTGGAGTTCGCTGGTATCGATGCGGTCGCCATCGAAGGTCATGAGGATGGGACGGTTGCCGAAGGCGCAGCCCTGATCCATGCGGCCGCAGCGGGAGGGGGTGAGGATTTCGCCCTGGTAAGCCATTTCCATCTCGCCGCGGACGGTCATCTTGAGGTCGTAGATGCGGTTGAAGGCGCGGGCGGTCAGCACGCAGATGGCGGCGCTGGAAGACAGCCCTTTCTTGACGGGCATATCGGTCTTGAAGTTGTCGATAACCAGGCCGCGGACGCGGTAGTGAGTCAAAATTTGATAGGCGACACCGGCGATATAACTCCAGAAGCCGCCCTTCTCGGCCTCGGCCAGGAGCGCCTTCGGCTCCATGGGGATTTCGTAGGGGCCGAGACGCTGCCCATCGGGGGTGGTCGAAGACAGCACCAGGGCGTTGGGGTGCGGCTGGACATCCGCGTAGATGCCCTGGTTGGTTCCGACGATGATGGCGTAGCCGCGTTCGATTTCGGCGTTGATGCGGCGGTAGCCACCGGCCCAATCGGAGTGTTCACCGAGCAAGCAGATGCGGCCGGGGACGAAGATTTTCACGAGTGCGGCTCCTGGAAGGGATGACGTGGGCTATGACCTTCATTATATCTGGCAAACGGCTGGGTGGGTGGTATCCTGTCTGGTGCAGCCAGACACTAAAGTGATCTGGCTGCCGAAAAACCATGTCCACTGAAGGGACAGGGGACAGCGCGGTGTCCGACTCGTGTAACAGCGATCATCAACCTGAATGCATCTACCTCCAAATCTAATACCCACACCGAAGACCTTCATTACAGGGATGAACCTCATGAACCCTTCTGACAGCAGCGAGAATTCGGCGTTCCAGATCGCGGCGCGGGTGGCTGGCCGCTTCGCGCAACTGCCGGAGGTCAGCGCGGTGGCGGTGGCCGGATCACAGGCGGCGGGCGCGAGCGGGGCCGGTTCCGATGTGGACATTTATGTCTACCTGCAGGTGGACATCCCGGCGGAGACGCGGCTGGCGATTGGCCGGGAGTTCGCCGAGGATGTGCAGATCGTCGATTTCTGGGGACCGGGGCTGGAATGGAACGATCCGCAGACGGGGCTGCACGTCGATGTGATCTTCTTCACGACGGGGTGGATGGAGGCGCAGATGGAGCGGCTGTGGCGCGACCATCAGGCGTCGATGGGCTATACGACATGCTTCTGGCACACCATCCGCGTTTCCCGAATCCTCTTCGACCGGGAGGGATGGTTCACGCGGCTGCATGAACGCGCCCAGCAGCCCTATCCCCCGGAACTGGCCGAGGCCATTGTCCGGCTGAATCTGCCCGTGCTGCGGGAGATTTTCCCGTCGTACCACCATCAGATTGCCAAAGCCGCGGCCCGGCATGATCTGGTCAGCATGAACCACCGGACGGCGGCGCTGCTGGCGAGCGTCTTCGACATCCTGTTCGCGCTGAACGGGCAGCTTCATCCGGGGGAGAAGCGCCTGCTGGAGTATGCCGAGCGGCTGTGCCCCCGGCGTCCAGCGGACTTCCGCGAGACGGTGACGGCGCTGCTGGCGGCGGCAGGGAGCGGGTCGGTGGAGGTGGTGGGGCTGGTGGATCAGTTGGCGGACGGGATCGAGAGGCTGGTCAAGGAGATGTGATTCGATCTGCGCGGTTGCGGTGATGTCCACGCGGCGGGAGACACATCATCCTATACCCGGAAGGGTGGGCACGAAATCAATGTTGCGCTGCAAGATTCCGGTATATGATGAACGAGAATGGCATCGCAGCGGATGCGGCGGTGTCTTTTGCGTTCGGCAAGGATGACAAAGACAATGAAGAAATTCTTTAGTCCAGCGACAACGGTGATGAGCCGGCTCAAGTACCCGCAGAAGTTCATGCTGGTCGGTTTGCTGATGCTGATTCCGCTGCTGCTGGTGATGACTCAGTTCCTCTCCAAGATCAACGAGGACATCGACTTCGCGGCTAAAGAACGAATCGGGTTGATCTACAACGCGCCACTGCTGAATCTGATCCAGCATGTGCAACGGCACGCAGCGTTCACGGTGGATGTGCTGGGGGTGGATACCGGCTTCACAGCGAAGCTCGACGCGGAAGCACAGGCCGTCGATGACGCTATCGCCAAGATCGACCTGATCGATGCGGAACATGGGCGGACACTGGAAACATCGGCTGCATGGAACGCGATCAAAGATACCTGGGATACAGTTCCCCGGATTCCGACGCAGACGACCGCAGCAGAATATATCAATGCCCATGTGGAACTGACGAACGCGATCCTGCGGCTGATCACGATCTCCGGCAACAACTCCAATCTGATCCTGGACCCGGACATCGACAGCTACTATCTGATGGATACGGTCATCACCAAACTGCCGCTGGCGGTGGATTACATGAGCCAGATTCGCAGCTATGGCCTGGGGGTGATCGCGGCAGGCGGGGCCAGCATGGAAGCGCAAACCCGATTGACTATTCTCTCTGGGCAGGTGCGGGCGACGATCCAATCCAACTTACAAGGTTATGGTTACGCTTTTGAACTCAATCCGGGATTGCAGAATATCCTGCAAGCGGACATTGACCGCTATGTCAACAGCAGCGAGCAGTTCCTCACAGAACTGTCCAGCGGGGTGCTGTTGGGGCAATCAGATGCAGTGGTGACGCTGGACGGGTTCTATACGGCGGCGACGAGCGCCATCGATGAGGGATTCGGGCTGTATAGCCGGGTGTCGCAGGCGCTGGACGATCTGCTCCAGATTCGCATCCAGGGGTTCGAGGCGCGGCGGACGGTGGTGCTGGGCGTGGCATTCCTGGCGCTGGCGGCGACGGTGTATTTGTTTGCCGGTTTCTATGTGTCGGTCAACGAGACGATCCACACGCTGGATCAAGCCTCGCACCGCATGGTCAGAGGGGATGTGAACTGGGCGTTCAGCCCCAACAGTCGGGATGAACTGGCGCAGGTGGCGATGGCGTTCAACAATGTCGCCAACGAGTTGATGATTGCCCGTGATCAGGCGTTGGAATCGAACCGGGCGAAAAGCGCGTTCCTGGCGAACATGAGCCATGAACTGCGGACTCCGCTGAACGCGATCATCGGCTACAGCGAACTGATCGAAGAGGAGATGCGGGATGAGGGGAGTGATACCTATACCGGCGATCTGGGCAAAATCCAGAACGCGGCGACGCACCTGCTGACTCTCATCAACGATATCCTCGATCTATCCAAGATCGAGGCGGGCAAAATGGAATTGTTCCTGGAGACCTACAGCATCCCGCGGATGGTCCAGGATATCCGGACGACGGTCATGCCGTTAATCGAAAAGAACGGGAACCGCCTGGAGATCACGCTCCAGGAAGGCATCCCGGAGATGCACAACGACCTGACCAAGACTCGCCAGGTGCTGCTCAATTTGCTGAGCAATGCCAGCAAGTTCACAGTGAAAGGGTTGATCCAGTTCAGCGTGACGATGAGCCACGAGCGGGATCAAGACTGGGTAACTTTCGTCATCACCGATTCGGGCATTGGCATGACGCCAGAACAGCTCATCAAGCTGTTCAAGGACTTCACACAGGCGGATTCGACCACGACGCGCAAGTACGGCGGGACGGGGCTGGGGCTGTCGATCAGCCGGCGCTTCGCGCAGATGATGGGCGGGGACATTACGGTGTCGAGTCAGATCAATGTGGGTTCGAGCTTCACGCTCAAGCTGCCGCTGAATCTGCCGGGCGAGTCGGTCGAAGTGATTCCGCCTGAAGTCGCGCCGCAGACCAGAGATCAACGGCGTAAGCCGCGGACACAACCGCTCCCGATGATCCGGGGCACGCTGCTCGCCATCGACGATGATCCGACGGCGCGGGAGCTGATCTCGCGGTTCATGCTGAAAGAGGGGTTCATCGTCCATACAGCTCAAGATGGGGCGGAGGGCATTCGGCTGGCGCGGGACTACCGCCCGGACGCGATTCTGCTGGATGTGATGATGCCCCAGCAGGATGGCTGGTCGGTGCTGAACTCGCTCAAGGCTGATCCTGATCTGGCATCGATCCCGGTGATTCTGGTAACGATGGTGAGCGATCAAAACCTCGGTTATGCATTGGGCGCGGCGGATTACATCACCAAGCCGATAGACCGCGAACGACTGCTGAGCGTCATTCAGAAATACGAATGCGCGGTTCCGGTGTGCAGCGTGCTGGTGGTAGATGACGAGCCGCCGGTGCGCGAAATCCTGGAGCGGACGCTCACGAATGAGGGCTGGTATGTCCGCACGGCGTCGGACGGACTGAACGCGCTGGAAGCGATGCGCCAGGAAGCGCCGCAGATCATCCTGCTCGATCTGATGATGCCGCGTATGGATGGCTTCCAATTCCTGACAGAAATCCGCCAGGTTGAAGCCTGGAAGGATATTCCGGTGATCGTGGTGACGGCGATGGATCTGTCGCCGGATGACCATGAACGGCTGAACGGCTCAGTGCAGCAGGTTCTGATGAAGGGGGCGTACCGCCTGGACGATTTGCTGACGGAAGTGCGGGTGATGGTCGGCCAGATGGCGAAGAAATCGGCGAAGGACAAGGCATCTGGGGATTAAGGGTTCAGGGATTGGGGATGAGGGAAACCCAGAATCCGACAGGTGCTGTGGCTTCGGAGACGGCGCAGAGCCTATTCCGTCGCGGATAATTCGCGATTGTGGCGCTATTCCACCCTTGACGCTGAGCAAAAGCTGGGGCAAAGATATTTGTATCAGGACAAGGTGAACACAGACGAGAAGGACTCGAAGCGGAATGCGGATTGGTGTGCTGGCGCTGCAAGGCGCTTTCATCGAACATGAGAAGAAAGTACGCGAACTGGGCGCGGAAGCCGTCGAGGTGCGATTGCCGGAAGACCTGGAGGGGTTGGACGGTCTGATTATCCCCGGCGGGGAAAGCACGACCATCGGCAAGCTGGCAGTCGAATACGGGCTGATCGAGCCGCTGCGGGCATTCGCCCATGAGAAACCGACCTGGGGAACCTGCGCCGGGATGATCTTTCTGGCGAAAGACATCGGCATCGACCGCCAGCCGATCCTGGGTTTGATGGACATGCAGGTCAACCGCAACGCTTTCGGTCGGCAGATCGACAGCTTCGAGGTGGATTTGCGGATTTCGGCGCTGGGCGAGAAGCCGTTCCATGCGGTGTTCATCCGCGCGCCGGCGGTGACGGCGGTTGGGCCGGGGGTAGAGGTGCTGGCGCGGCTGGAAGACGGCCGGATCGTAGCGGCGCAGAGCGGGCATCTGCTGGCAACGGCATTCCATCCTGAGCTGACGAACGATACGCGCCTGCACGCCTACTTTCTGCATCTGGCGCGGAACGGAAGTCAGCGGTAAATTGAGCGAAGAACCGGGCGAAGTTAGCCGTTCACAATTGAGAGCGGCATGCTAAAATACCGCCCGCAAAATGGACGGGGCTTTAACGATGATTCGACAGGGGCGATGAGCATGTACGAAGACGATCTGCTGTTCCAAGACCAACTCGATGACGAAGAAGAAGTTGTAGAAGAGGACGAAGACATCGAGTTTGAAGAGGAAGACCTGGAAGAGGTCGAGTTCGAGGAAGAAGAAATCATCGACGATATCGATGAAGAAGAGGATATCATCGACGACGAGGGCTACGACATCTCGGAGTTCGACGACGACGATGACGACCTGTACGACGATGACGACTTCTTCGATGACGATGACGACGAAGATGAAGACTACTACGAGGACGATGACGACTATTGATCCACGCTGGCCCTGATCCTCGGCAGAAGGCGTTGTTCGATTCGTTCGCTCTTTCGTCGCCTGACCGCAACAGGGGTCGATCAGCGGCCCCTGTTCGCCATACGGCTTTCCTCCCAATTCAATTCCAACTTTGTTCCGACTTTCCTTAATCTCGTATCCGAGTACAAAAGAGTCTATCGGGATTAAGTTGCTTGAGGGAAGAAATTCTCTCCAACTGAGGGAGAAAGAATTATTCCCAATAAAGT
>JAEUQZ010000014.1 GCA_016788965.1 Anaerolineae bacterium
TGGTCGGCTACGGCAGCCTCGGACGCCCCGTCGCCCTCAACCTGCGTGACAGCGGCATCCCGCCGCTGGTCGGGACGCGCACGGAGCCCACCCGCGACCGCATCCTCGAAGATGGCATCGATGCCGCGCCCGTTGCCCTCACCGTTCAGCGCTCCGACGTGCTGATCCTGCTCCTGCCCGATGAAGAGATGCCCGCCGTCTACTTGCAGGACATCTCCCCCCACCTCCGCCGCGGACAGATGCTCCTCTTCAGCAGCGCCTACAATGTCACCTACCGCTTCATCGAACCGCCGCCCTTCGTCGATGTCGGCCTCATCGCCCCCCGCATGAGCGGCCCCGTCGTCCGCGAAGCCTACGAACGCGGCGAGGGTTTCCAGAGTTTCGTCGCTGTCGGCCAGGATGCCAGCGGGGGGGCCTGGCCTGTGCTGCTGGCCGTCGCTCGTGCCATCGGCGCCCTCCGCGCCGGCGCCATCGAATTGAGCTTCGAGCGCGAAACCGAACTCGATCTCTTCATGCAGCAGGCCGTCATGCCCGCCCTCTACCACCTGATGACCACCGCCGCCGCCCTGCTCCTCGCCCGTGGCTATCCCCCCGAAGCCGCCTTCACCGAACTCTATCTCTCCGGCGAATTCGCCCACTTTTTCCAGCAGGTCGCCCAATCCGGGATGCTCAATACCCTGCGCCAGAATCCCCTGCCGCACCAGTACGGCACGGTCAGCCGCATCGACCGCTTCAGCGATCTCAAGTTGGAACGCCTCATGGAAGTCACCCTCAAGGAAATCGAAAGCGGCGACTTTTCCCGCGAGTGGGCCAAAGAATACACCGACGGCCTTCGCCGCCTCAAAGCCTTCTACCGCAACCAGGACGGCCGCGACCTTTGGGAACTCGAACAGCAGACCCTCGAACTCCTCGACCGCTCCACCAACCAGCCCTGAAACCCTTCCCCTCGAAGCCAATTTTCTCCCCTCTCCATGCAATGGAGAGGGGCCAGGGGGTGAGGATCAGCGGAAAACAAAACCACCACGGGGTTCCGTGGTGGCTCTTCATTTTCTCTGTGCCCTCTGTGTCTCTGTGGTGGAATGGCGTATTGTCTTACGCCGCCACGACCGGCTGCATCCGGCGGTGAATCTCCGGCCACAGCAGCAAACGGATCAGGCTGTTCAGCACCACGATCACCGTGCTGCCTTCATGCCCCAGCACCCCCAGCGGCAGCGGCAGATTGACCGCGAACGCCCCGATAATCAGCACGATGATGACCCCGATGGCGAACGCGATGTTCTGCCACACGATCCGCCGCGCCCGGCGGCTCAGCCGTATCGCTTCCGGGATCAATTCCAGTCGGTCGCCCATCAGCACCACATCCGCCGTTTCCAGCGCCACATCCGTCCCTGCCGCGCCCATCGCAATCCCGATGCTGGCCGTCGCCAGCCCCGGCGCGTCATTCACCCCGTCACCGACCATCGCCACCGGCCCCACCTCGGCTTCGAGTTCCTTCAGCGCCTTCACCTTTTCGTCCGGTAGCAGATCCGCGTAGACCACATCCACGCCCACCTTCCGGGCGATGGCGTCCGCCACTCGGTGATTATCCCCCGTCAGCATGGCGATCTTCTGAATGCCCGCCTCCCGCAAACTGCGGATGATCGCCGGCGCTTCCGGCCGCAGTTCGTCGGCCATCGCCACCAACCCCATCCAGTCCATCGCCTGTTGGCCCTGCTCGCACGCCCCGCAGCCCTCGCACTGACCCTCGCGCACCACGCCGATGACCGTTTTCCCTTCGGATTCAAGCCGGTAGTACGGTTCCGCCAGCCGTTCCGGCAGCGGATTACGCACTTCCAGGTACTTGATGCTCCCCAGCCGCACCGACCGCCCACCCACCTGCGATTCGATTCCCAACCCCGGAACCGCCTCGAACTGCTCCACATCGCCGATGGAGAGGCCGCGTTCTTCCGCCGCCCGCACGATGGCCTTCGCCAGCGGATGCTCCGACCGCGACTCGACCGCAGCCGCGACCCGCAGCAGTTCCTCTTCCTTCAACTCGCAGCACGACACCACATCCGTCACCGCCGGACGGCCCCGCGTCAGCGTCCCGGTCTTATCGAATGCTACCGCCTTGATCGCCGCCATGCCTTCCAGATACGCCCCGCCCTTGAACAGCACGCCGCTCCGCGCCCCGGCTGCGATGGCCGAGATGAACGCCGCCGGCGTGCTGATGACCAACGCGCACGGTGAGGCCACCGTCATCAGCACCATCGCCCGGTAGAAGTTCGTCTGGAAATCCACCAGCCCCAGCGCCGGCGGCAGGATGATGAACAACCCCACGCCGCCCAGGATCAGCAGGGCATAATACTGCTCGAACTTCTCCAGGAATCGCTCGGTCGGCGCTTTCGAGTCCTGCGCCTCTTCCACCATCTTGATGATCCGTGCCAGCGTCGTGTCGCTGGCGGCTTGCGTCGCTTCCACATCCAGCGCACCCTGCCCGTTGAGCGTCCCGGCGAACACCTTGTCGCCTGTCATCTTCTCCACCGGCATCGACTCACCCGTGATCGGCGACTGATCCACCGAGCTGCGTCCCGACTGCACGAGACCGTCTACTGGGATGCGCTCGCCCGGTTCGATCAGCACGATGTCACCCAGTTGAATCTGGTTCAGCGTCACCGTCTCGATCCGCCCCTCGCGCCGGACATGCGCCTCAGCCGGATACAGCTTCATCAACCCGCGGATCGCCTGGCGGCTCCGCCCAATCGCATAATCCTGAAGCACATTGCTCAGCGAGAACAGGAACAGCAAGATCGCGCCCTCGTGCCACTGATCCACCACTGCCGCGCCGACCGCCGCCAGGATCATCAGCATATCCACATCGATCCGCCGTTCGCGCAGGCTTTCCAGCGCCCCCTTCAGCCCGAAGATACCGCCCGCCGCATACGATGTGACGTTGAAGATCAGGATCAACCACTCCGGCCAGAGCAGCCGCTCGCCCGCCACGCTCAGCAGGATGCAGATCAGCGTCACCACCACGAAGCGCGGCTCCAGCCACGCCTGAGTGAACCACTTCGGTTGAGTGGATTGGGGTTCCGATTCGGGGGTATAGGCAGCCGATACGCTCGCCATGTGTGTCTGACCTTACGCTCTGTTTTCCGGCATAGATAAAAATAGTTTAACACAAGTGTATCTTCTTTTCAATGTGATTAATCTCCCCGCATCGTGATCTTTGTCACTATCCTCACCCCCTCGCCTTCTTCCAAGTCCCTCCCTGCGAAGCGGGGAGGGATTTAGGGAGGGGATGCCCTCTCCGTATTCCTCAGTGTCCTCTGCGGTTCAATTCGTATTTCTTCCCTTTGCGTTCTTTGCGTCTTTGCGGTTCTGCTTTTTGTCCACCCCCTCCGTATTCCTCTGTGTCTCTGTGGTGGTATTCTTCTCTCGATTTCCCCCCGCCTTACGATTAGAATGGAATCCATGCCAACGCCCTTCACCCACCTGGAAACCGCCCAGCGTATGCTGCGGGATGACGCCATCCCCCAGCCGCTCCGCGACGCCCTCGCCGCTGAGGAGCCTGCCTTCCTCCTCGGCCAGATCGCCGCCGATGCCCGCACCAACGGCGACCTCCGCCGTGAGGACACCCATTTCTACAGCTACGACCACAGCATCTCTGAATCCCCCTGGCGCGTCATGACTCAGCGGAATCCCGTGCTGCTCCGCCCGCACAGCCCCGCCCAGCGCGCCTTTGTGGCCGGCTACGTCGCCCACCTTACCGTCGATGAAGTCTGGTCGCTGGATATGCTGGGGGCGCACTTCGCCGGGCGGGAATGGGGGCCGCGCCCCTTCCGCTTCCTGATGCTTCACATTCTGCTGATCCACATGGACGAGCGCGACTATGCCCGCCTCGATCCCGGCCACTACGACAGCCTGATCCGCGCCCAGCCCGTTGATTGGCTGCCCTTCATGTCCGACCAGACCCTCGCCGACTGGCGCGACTTCATCGGTCAGCAGATCAAACCCGGCGGAGCCAGCCAGACTCTCGAAGTCCTCGGTTCCCGTATCGGCAAACAGCCTGCCGATCTCCGCGCCATTCTCGACTCGCCAGAAACCATGCAGCGCGACCTCTGGGCGCACATCGCCCCGGATACCCTCGCCGCCGTCGAATCCAGCATGTACGCCCGCGCCCGCGACGCCCTCGTCACCTACTGGCACGAAAGCGAATGACCGCCCGGCCATTTCATGGCTGGGCGACGCCTATCAACGCCCCTCCCGCCCTGACAATGCCCCTCACGCTCTTGGCGTCTTCGCGGTTGGATTCCTTGTTCACCCTCTCCGTATTCCTCTGTGTCCTCCGTGTCTCTGTGGTGGAATTTCTTCTTCCCTCCGATTTTATGGCGCAACAGTAGACAAAATGTCACCCTAACCGCCCCGTTTTGTGCTACCCTGTATGTACGGACGGGTAGGGACGCCCTCCCCGATGAGAATTGTGAGAAAATCGGGCGATTCTCATTCTTATCATTCTTATCGTTTCGCATCCCGGATCACGTTCGAGGGGGAAATGTTGCCAGAATGGCGCAGTTGCAACTGCACCGACTGCAACAACTGCAACAACTTTTCCTTGCATGTAAGGAGGTTGCCGCAATTTGCCGTTCCGCAACTGCCGCAATTGCCGAAATTGCCGCAGCAAAACGCCCAGTCTGGCGAGATCGGGACGCGGGAATACCCTCACTCCACGCCGATAGCCACCGTGAGAGGCTGGGTGGTGCGTTTGCGTTCCGGCGGTTTGAGCGGCAGCCAGAAGCGGAAAATGCTGCCCCGCCCCACCTCGCTCTGCACGCTCATCCGGCCGCCGTGGGCTTCCACCAGATAGCGCGAGATCGGCAGCCCTAAGCCTGTGCCTTCAATGCTGGCGGCTTTGGCACGGTCGGAGCGTTCAAAGGCGGCAAAGAGCCGATCCATCTCTTCTGGCGAGATACCGATCCCGGTATCCGTCACCATGAACTCGATGGCTTCCCCGATCAGGCGCACTTCCAGCGTAATCAGCCCTTCCTGGGTGAACTTGACGGCATTGCTCAACAGATTGGTCCAGACCTGCCGGATGCGCCGCGCGTCCATCGGAACCAGCGGCAGCACTTCCGGTACATGTGCTTCCAGCGCCACCGCCGTCCGTTTGCTCTCCAGCAGCATCACGGCTGAATCGAGCGCGTCTTCCAGAATGGGATGCACCTCGGCCATGCGGATGGTCAGTTCCATCTCTCCCGCTTCGATCTTGCTGACATCCAGCAGGTCGTTGATGAGCGAGAGCAGATGCTCCGCGCTGCGGATGGTCTGATCCAGCCGCGCCCGCTGGTCTTCATTGACCGGCCCGAATGTGCCGATCCGCATGAAGTCCAGGTTGTTGATGATGAGGTTGAGCGGTGTGCGGAGTTCATGGGTGACGCTCGCCAGGAAGCGCGTCTTGACGCTGTTGGCGCGTTCGGCGGTCTTCATGGCGGCTTCGCGCTGGATGTAAAGCTGGGCGTTCCGCACCACGGGCGAAACCAGATTGGCGAACAGAGTCAGCAGCCGTTGATCGGCCAGCGTGAACGGCGGGGCATCGCTTTGCCGCCCGACCAGCACCGCGCCGATGGGCCGGTTGTAGAACAGCAGCGGAACCGCCATCGCCCGTTCGACGCCGATCTCGGCCAGAGCCTCCAGGCGGTTCGGCCAGGTGGCATAATCATCCACCATGATGAGCTGGCCGTCGCGGGTCGCCCGACCGACCAGCCCTTCACCCAGGTTGATGATCGTATTCAGGCGGCTGCGATCCGCCGAGGTTGCTACGAGCTGGAGGGTCTGCTTGCTGGAAGTCAGCAGCCAGACGCCGCAGTAGCTCGTCCGCAGCAGCGTCAGCAGATTCTCGGTGAGGTTCTGGAGCATGGTGTCCAACTGGTAGTTGCCCACCACCGAAAGCGACGCATCATAAACAGCCTGGAGTTCGGACGCATTCGCCAGCGCCACCTTCTGCGCCAGCGCCAGTTCTTCGGTGCGCTGGGTGACGCGCTTTTCGAGCGTCTGGCTCCACATCGAAAGCTGCTTGTAGGAGTAGTCGATGTGACGCTTCATCTCCTCCATCGCGTTCGCCAACTGCCCGATTTCATCACCCTGCGCCTGATAGGGAATGGCATAGCGCATATCGCCAGCGCCGATCTCGCGGGCGCTCGTTCCCAGGCGATCCAACGGAATGCCAACGCTGCGCCCGACGAACGCCCAAACCACAAAGCCTAGAATACCCATCCCGATCCCGGCGACGAGGAGCATCTGAAGGGCGCTGCGTTCCAGTGGGTTCTGGAACACGCTGGGCGGCAGGATGCTGACGACGCGCCACCCGCTGAAGGGCATGGTACTCATCAGCACGATGGCGCGCTGCTCGCTGTTGATCGGGTCGGTGGTCACATACAGCGTACCCTGATTGGGGCGCAGTGCCCGCAGCCGTTGGGCAATTTCTGGCTGGCTGAGAAATGCGTTCAAAATGGCGGCATTATCGCTGGGGGTGTTCCAGTTCATGCTCAGGCGATACGCCGCCGCCACCCGACCGCCAGGGGTGAGCAGCAGGCTGTAACCCGGCCAGCCGACCTGATCGGCCATCCGGCCCAGAACGCGCTCCAGTGTCTCAACTGGAATATCTGCCCAGACCACGCCCGCGATGGTCTCCGCCGGATTGGTGTAGGGCACAGCATACGAGACCACCTGCTGCCCAACGCGCGTATCCAGCGCCACTTCGGGGCCGAACCAACCCGGCTTGCCATCCCGCAGCGAGGTCAGGAACCCATCCGAGGGCGAAACCGGGTTGTCGATCAACTGCTTGGCCGGAGCCGTCCGCAGCGGCGCGGTCGGCTTGTTGAAGACCACGGTTTCGTGGCCCCCATCAGTCAGGCTGTAGATGTTGACGCGCTGAGTCAGCACGTCCTCGTCCGCCAGCGTGCTGCTCGCCAGCGGCCACAGGTCGTTCAGCGGCGCTGCGATCTGCCCGTTCAGCGTGTTGGCGAAGCTCTCGGTGATGGTCGCCGCGGCTTGCAGGTGGGTATCGATCTCGTTGGCGAAAACCTGGTTGGTCTGGATGAAGGACTGCTCGGTCTGGCTGCGGAGCGCCTGCGAGCTGGTACTCAGCGCGATGGCCGAGACCGCCGCGATGGTCAGCAGCGCAATCGCCAGGATAATCAGCACCAGACGCCGCCGGACAGTCCAGTTTGCGAAGAATGTTTCCATGCCGCTCGCGCCTTCCACTTGCACCCATTCTAGCCCGGAATTCGGCTGGCGCTACACGTTTGTCCGGCGGAGCCGTTTGCATCCCGTTAGAAACCGTGCAGTCGCGCCCTCTGCTGCACTTTCTCGCCCTAGCCGAGCGTTGTATAATGCACACCGACATCGTATCGCGCCTGGAGCCGCCCGTGCCCATCCTCAAAGAAGGACAGCTTGATATCATCAGCCACAGCGCCGAGCAGACCCAGCGCCTCGGGGCGCGTCTGGGGTCGCTCCTGTGCGCGGGGGATGTGATCTGTCTATCGGGTGATATGGGCGCGGGCAAGACCGTCTTCGCGGCCGGCATCGGCAAAGGCTGGGGCGCTCGGACTCTCCTGACCAGCCCAACCTTCAATCTGGTGCATGACCATACCCGCGAAGCCGATTCGCAGCACCTCTATCATCTGGATTGCTACCGGCTGGAAGGGCCATCCGATGCCGAGAGCATCGACCTGGACGACATCCTGAGCGGGCGCGGCCCGGTGCTGCTGGAATGGCCGGAACACATCACCCGGCTGCTCCCGGCTGAACATCTGTGGATCGAAATCCGAGTCCTGGAACAAACCCGCCGCAACCTGATCCTGGAAGCGACCGGATCGCGCTACGAGACACTGGTCGCCACATTCCGGGAACAGACCTTCGGCATTTAGGAAAACACCGACTCACCATGCTGCTTGCCATCGATACCGCCACCCAGATGATGAGCCTCGCCCTGTTCGATGGGCGGGCACTCCTGGCCGAACATACCTGGCACACCGGACAAAACCACGGCGTCCAGCTTGCCCAGATGGTTCAATCTATCCTGGGACGCGCCGGTGTGACCACCAGCGCCCTGACTGCTCTGGGCGTCTGCACCGGCCCTGGCTCGTATTCCGGGCTGCGCGTCGGCGTCTCCCTGGCGAAAGGGCTGGCGTCGGTTCATAAGCTGCCGTTGGTCGGCGTGACCGCGCTGGATGTGCTGGCCGCTGGACAGCCGCACTTCACCGACGGCCTGATCGTGACCGTCCAGGCCGGACGCGGGCGAGTCGTCGTCGGGCGCTACCAATGGCGCAAAGGTCGCTGGGTCAACCGGGGCGAACCCAAGCTGATGGACTGGGAGATGCTCATCAAGAGCATCGACGGCCCGGCGCACCTCAGCGGCGAGGTCAATGCCGATGGCTTCAAGGCGCTGGCCGCCGCCCAGGAAGCCGGCACTCCAGTCACGCTGGTCGGCGCGGCTCACCGGCTCCGCCGCGCTGGATTTCTGGCGCAGGAAGCCTGGGAGCGCTACTCGGCCAACCCGAAGGGATTCGAGGCAGCCCGGCTGCTGCCCTTCTACATCAAGACCCAGGATGTTCCCGAATCATAGCCTCCTCCTGCGCGAAATGACCGTCGAAGACATCCCCCAGGTGATGAACATCGACCGTCAGTCCTTCGATGTTCCCTGGTCGGAGACCTCTTACCGCTACGAAATCAGGAACACGTCGTACAGCTACATGGTCGTCCTGGAATACCGGCGGCATCGACCGATCCCGCGCTGGCAGCGCTGGCTCAACCTGACCCCTGTGCCGGAGCGCCGCATCGTTGGATACGGCGGCATGTGGTTCATCCAGGGTGAAGCCCACATCAGCACCATCGCGGTGCATCCCCGCGCCCGCGGACGCGGCTGGGGCGAGGTGCTGCTGGCGGCGATGGTGCAGCGTGGAGTCAGTCTGGGCGCGACCGAGGTCGGCCTGGAGGTGCGCGTCACCAATGCCACCGCCCAGAACCTCTACCGTAAGTGGGGCTTCCAGATCGCCGATGTCAAGAAGGGCTACTATCGCAACAACGGCGAGGATGCCTACGATATGCGCCTCGCCGTCATCCGACCCGCAGTGCAGGCGCTCGCCGAAAGCCGCTGGAATGCCCTGACCGTCGATCACAACCTCGTCGATCAGTACACCCATAATCAGCCCTGACGCGGCGCATCAGCCCTCGGCGATGTATCCTTAAGGCAGAGCAGCGCCATCTATCCCCTATCATCAAAGAGCAGCCCAGACAGCCGAGACACCGATGCGAATTCTGATCGTCACCAACTACTACGAGCCGGAGCAAGGCGCAGCCGCCGTCATCATCACGCGGCTGGCGCGGTATCTGGCGCGGCAAGGCCACGAGGTGACAGTCCTGACCAGTGCGCCCAATTACCCCCACGGCCACATCCATGACCGCTACCGGGGTCGCTTCTCCGTCAGCGAGACGCGCGACGGCGTGCGGATTATCAGCACATGGCTGTGGGCCACGCCCAGTCCGCGCATCAGCCACAAATTTCTCAGCCAGATCACCTTCATGCTCACCGCCGCGCTGCGGGGACTGACCCTGCCGCGCCCGGATGTGATGCTGGTCGAAGCCGCGCCAATCTTCACCAACCTGGCCGGGGTATTCCTCAGCCTCGTCAAGCGCGTCCCCTATGTGCTGGATGTTCACGACCTCTGGCCGGATCACATGCTGTCCGTCGGAACCATGACCGAGCGCCACCCCGCCTACCGCGTCGCCCGCTGGTTGGTCGATCACACCTACCGCCGCGCCGCGCAGATCATCGCCCTGACTCCTTATCTGGAACAGGTCATTCGCGGCTATATCCCCGGCATGGATAAAGTCCGCACGGTCTACAGCGGGGTCGATCTGGAGCGTTTCCGCCCCGGCCTGGACGACGCCGCTTTCCGCGCCAAACATGCTCTCGGCGATGCCCGGATCGTCGCCTACATCGGCACGCTGGGCACTGCCTACGACTGCCTGACCATGCTGGAGACGGCCGCCCGCTTGCAAGATCGCCATGATGTCCTGTTCGTCATCATGGGTACAGGCACGCAGCAGCAGGTCGTCCGCGACCGCCTGGCTCAGGGTGATCTGCCCAACGTGCGCTGGATCGAGTGGGTCGAATACGCTGAGATTCCCCAGGCCTGGGCCGCGACCAGTATCGCCTTCTGGGGACTGTTCAACCACCCGCTGCATCGAGGTGCGGTCGGGACGAAGATGTACGAGGCGCTGGCGAGCGGTGTGCCCATCGCCGTCGCGCTGGAAGGAGTCGTCGCCGACATCCTGCGCAAGAGCGGCGCGGGACTGTCGATTCCATTCGGCGATGTGGACGCCCTCAGCGCCGCCATCCGCCGCCTGCTGGATGATCCTGCTTATTATGCCCGGTGCAGTCAGAATGCCCGCGCCTATGCTGAGCAGCACTTCGATGCCGAAAAAGCCGCGCAAACCTATGAAGCCGCGCTCCTGAAGGCCGCGCCCCATGCCCGCTAAGCGCATCCTCAAGCTCGTCAATACTCCCATCCGGGACGATCCGCGCGCCGTCAACGAAGGCTTGTCGCTGGTCAGGCTGGGCTATCAGGTCACGGCCATTGGGTTAGCACGTGATGCCCAGGGCGGTCAGCCCGCCCGTGCCCTGATTCACGGCATGGAAACGACCTTTGTGCCGATGGTGACATCGGCGCGTCCCTCTCATCTGCTGCCGGCGCTTTGGGCACTGCTTCGCGGACACCTCGATGACACGACCCAGCCGCCAGTCTCGCGCACCAGCAATCTGATTTCGTTCATCTTCTTCAATCTGTGGCTGCTCCGAGTCGCGCTCCGGCTCCCAGCGGATTACATTCACTGCCATGATGTGCTGCCCCTTCCGGCCGCCTGGGTTCTCTCCCGCTGGCATCGCGTCCCGCTGATATACGACGCCCGTGAAAGCGTCCCCGACCTGTACCCAGGACGCAAAGGCCGTCTGATGGCCTGGATCGAACAGTTCGTGCTGGTGCGGGCGGATGCGGTCATCACCGTCGGCGAACGGCTGGCCGACTCGCTGAAGCGGCGCGGCGCGAAGCAGGTGGTCATTGTCGGAAACTGGAAGCGGCTGGAAGACTACGCTGTACCATCAGATCGGCTGGAATCAGAACGTCAGCGGCTTCAGCTTCGGCCCGAAGACTGTGTGATCTCCTATTTCGGCGCGCTCGATCCTACCCGCGAGGTCATGCCCCTGGTCGATGCGGTCGCGCAGCTTCCCCATGTGGTACTGCTCATCGGCGGCCGCGGAATGATCGAAGCGGAGGTCAAAGCAGCCGCCGCGCGGAACCCCAACATCCGCTGGTTGGGCTGGGTTCCGATGGGCGATGTTCCGCTGTACACCCACTTATCCACGGCAGTCTACTACTGCCTGAACTTCGACCAGTCTGTGCAGACGCAGCTCAGCATCGGCAACAACTACTACAGCACGCCCAACAAGCTCTTTGAAGCCTTTGCTGCCGGTAAGCCCATCATTGCCCGGCGTGGTATCGGGGAAATCGGTGCGATTCTGGAGCAGATTCCGGCTGGCATCCTGCTGGAGGAAGTCACAACTGAATCCCTGAAGATCGCTATTCAACAGTTGATGAACCCGGCAGCACGGGCGATGCTGGAGGCCGCCGCGCTCCAAGGCCGCATCCACTACAATTGGAGCGTCGCCGAGCAGCGCCTGGCTGCGCTGTACCAATCACTCGGTGGTTCTTGAACGTCTGCCAGATCAAGGCACAGTCATTGCCCGTTTGCGTAAGCTGTGCTATGGTAGCCATCGACAGCCCCGGTCATCCAAAGCATTCAGATTGTCATACACGGATATCCTAGATGGACTTTTTCCAGAAACTTCCGTCTGCCCGTCTGGTCGGGGACAAGCACGATTTTTTGATAGAATACTGCCGAAACAAACGAGTCCTGCACTTAGGCTGCGTCGATGCCGGCGTCCTCGAAGAAAAGTGGGCCAAAGGTATTCTGCTCCACCAGAGGTTGGCGGCAGTCACCAGCGAACTCTGGGGCATCGACATCGACAAGGCGGGGATCCAGTTCCTTGAGTCAAAAGGCATAGCGCATCTGCTGGCAGCCGATGTGACCCAGGAAGACCAGATTCAGCCGCTCAAAGACCAAACCTTTGACGTGATTGTCGCGGGCGAAATCGTCGAACACCTGCTGAATCCGGGACTGTTTCTTGAGGCCATCAAGCGACTCATGCGTCCCGGACAGACAGAACTGATCGTTACCGTCCCCAATGCCTTTGGGATTGATGCCCTTGTGGCTCTCCTCAGAAATGTGGAGTTCGTCCATCCCGACCACAATTACTGGTTTTCGTACTACACCATCACAAATCTGATGAAAAAGTGCGGTTACACCATTCGAGATGGTCTCGCCTATTCCTACCAACTGGTTCCATTCTTCTATCGCCCACCGCAGACTGGGCTGCTTCGCTACATCCTGTCGCTCATCAAACGCAGTCTTGTCCGCAGTTTGTATCGCCGCTCGCCATTCTGGGGTGACGGTATTATCATCATCGCAGTCCGATGAGCGATAATCACAGCCCTCTGCACCTGCTGATCCTGACCCATGCATTCCCGTATGGGGCGGCCGAACAGTTCCTCGAAACTGAAATCCTCTACGCGGCCAAACAGTTCGCGTCGATCACGGTCGTTCCCAACCAGACGGATGGTCAGCCCCGTTTACTGCCAGACCATGTGACCGTTGATTTGTCGTTCGTTCAGCAGCGTCCTCGACTCGTTCAGCGTATCCTGATCGCTATCACAGAAGCCCTGACATCCCGTTGGTTCTACCAGGAACTATGGGATCACCCGTGGATACTGCACAGTCCCAGAGCATTCCGAAAATTACTGATCTACCACGACAAAGCCCATTACGTCTGCCAGTGGCTATCTGGCTATCTGCGCCGTTCGACGGTCGAGCCGAACAAACTGATCCTCTACACCTTCTGGTTTGTGCCGCAATCGATTGGGATTGGCCTGGTCAAGCAGAAACACCCCAATCTGAAGTACATTTCCCGTGCCCACCGCGATGACCTATATGAGACTGACAGCGATCCTCCATATATCCCCTTTCGCAAACTGACCTTTCAGGCACTCAACCACCTGTTCGTTATCTCCGAACACGGATACCGCTATGTTCAGGAGACCTATGACGCCGCCATCCGTCCACCGATGGAGATCGCCCGCATTGGAATCAATGATCCTGGTTTTGACAATCAGCCTTCTTCGGACGGTGTTTTCCGCATCGTCTCCTGTTCGTTCATGATCCCGGTGAAACGGTTGGAACTGTTCGTACAAGGGCTGCGTATCTTCGCGCAGAACCACCCAGACCGGCTCGTGGAGTGGCATCACATCGGTGACGGCCCCCTGCATGATTCCATTTCCCAGGAAGCTCAGACGCAGATGCCATCTAACGTAAACTGCTTCTTCCACGGCCATCTGAGCAACCCAGACGTGATGGCCTTCTACCGGGATCACCCCGTCGATGTCTTCATCAACGTCAGCCTCTCGGAAGGTATTCCCGCGGCCATCATGGAAGCGCAAAGCACCGGAATTCCCTGTATTGCTACCGATGTAGGCGGCAATCCTGAGATCGTGAACAACACCAACGGGGTGCTGCTCCCGGCCCATCCTACTCCACAGGAAATCGCCGAAGCACTCTTGCAGTTGGCATCAAATCAGACTAGCGCAGCCCAAAAACGTGCGGCCAGCAAACACACCTGGAACAACCATTACAACGCCAGCCGCAACTATGCAGCCTTCGTCGAGCGCATCATCACGCTCTTCAGTTAAAGTGCGGCATCCCCACAATGCGCCAGCTTGCCAGAGATACCGCCTTCAATGTCACCCGCCAGACCTGGTCGATCTTGATCGGTCTGGTCATATCGATTCTGCTGGCGCGTGGCCTGGGAACAGAGAATCGCGGCGCCTATGCCGTCGTCATCGTCTTTGCTGCCATAGGTGTTACATTCTTGAACGGCGGCATCGGAGTCGCCTTGACCTACTACCTCGCCAAACAGGAACTCTCTCTGCTAACCGCCGTCCATCTCAGCCTGTTCCTGTCCACCGTGACTAGCCTGATCGGGCTGGCCGTTGGCGGGGCGCTCATTGCGCTGTTCCATGAGGCGGTGTTTCCCGGCATCGCGGTTCATCTGCTGCTGATAGGGCTGGTGATAATTCCGACCACGCTCTTTCGGG
Organism: Anaerolineae bacterium; assembly: GCA_016788965.1. Lineage (GTDB taxonomy): Bacteria > Chloroflexota > Anaerolineae > Aggregatilineales > Phototrophicaceae > CFX2. The sequence goes on from JAEUQZ010000014.1 coordinate 14,247, forward strand.
ATAACTTGCAGGTCATCTTCCTTGGTCTTCAAGATTTCCGCGCTTACAACCTGATCGGGCTAATCCCCTATACACTCATTCTGATATTCACCCTGGCGCTGGTCTGGGGACTTCGCCTGGGTGTAGAGGGCGCTTTACTTGCCAATGTGATCGGTCATGGGGCCTCGCTTCTGGCGACCTTCCTCCTGGTCAGGAGGCGGCTGCCATCAGGCGAACGCATCTTCCCGGTAAAGTTCACGCTTGCCCAGGCGCGGCAGATGATCACATTTGGGCTGCTCGTCCATCTCTCCAATGTGATTGTCTACTTCAACTACCGCGCCGACATTTTCCTGCTCAACCTCTTGACTTCCAGAGTCTCGGTCGGCCTCTACGATGTGGCTGTCACGTTGGGCGAGCGCATCTGGCTGCTATCGAGTGCGGTTAGCACCGTCATTTTCCCACGTATTGCCTCGTTACAGACCGACCAGGAACGCCAGCAGGTCACGCCCATTGTCACCCGCTACGTGTTCTGGTTTGTGCTTATCGTGGCGGCAATCGTGTACGGGATCGCCGAATGGGGAGTCATTTTCATCTATGGAGCAGAATTCCAGGGCGCGGCTGTTGTGCTGCGACTGCTGCTGCCCGGCATTATCCTGGAGAGCATCTCCAAGATACTCGCCAACGACATCGCCGGGCGGGGAAGACCGCAGTTGAATGCGCTGCTGGCAACCACCGCCTCAGCCATCAACATTGCGGCGAATCTCATTCTGATTCCGCGCATCGATCTTCTCGGTTCGGCGCTGGCAACCAGCATCTCCTACTCTGTGTTGGCGCTCAGCATCATGTTTATTTTCTGCCGCATGACCGGCATTCCCGCCCGTGACCTGATCCTGCCCTCCCGCGCTGACCTGATCCTCTGGCGGCGCGGCTGGAAGTGGCTCCGCTCCCGGCTGCACTCGGCGGAGTAAACCCGCCCTACTCACACCGGGCAGGACTTCACCGTCAGCCGTCCAGCCACCTGAACATCCCGCCCATCGTCCAGCGCCAGCCGCACCCCGCTGACCGGCTCGAACACCCCCAACCAAAGGTCATAGTCCCCCGGCGGCAGATCATCCGGCACAGTCCAGACCTTCGGCGGCCCCACCAGCAGCTCATCCCGCACAGTCCAACTCAGCGTCGGGCGATCCTCTCCGGCCAGCGCCAGCCCGTTGATCGGGGCGCTGATCTCCCCGGTGGCCTCGCTCCAGAAGTGCAGGAAGTACGAGTAATACTGCTCCGGCGGGCGGCCCGCGCCCCACAGGAACTGCGACTCGACCGCCTCGCCTGGGCAGACCGCCTCCGGCCTGATCCACGCCCCCCGCAGTTCGATAGAACTGCCGAACGTCGGATACGGCGGCGTGAGCAGCGGCGGCAGATCGCCGGCATACAGCACCGTCCAGGTCTCGCCCCGCAGCCGCGCGTCATCGCCAGAGGTGATGAGCGGCGTCAGCGGCGTCGTCAGGTGGTCAAGCGTGATGAACGGCATCTTGACCAGATAGCGGGTCTGCGTCGCCGCCAGCTTCTCGTCGGTCACGTCCTCCACCGCGATGAACGCGCCCCACTCCGGCGTGGCGATCTTCTGGCCGCGGTAGCCATACAGCGGGTCAATCGCCGCCGCCAGATTACGATCCGTCACCATCATCACGCCGTCGAGCGCGTTCTGCCCGGCCCATTCCGCGAACAGCACCCGCCGGTCGGGGCGCACATACTCGGCAGTCATGGCGTAGACCTGCCCGGCCATCCCCCACAGCGTCGCCAGCGTGATCACCACCGCGCCCAGCCCCGCTGTCCGACCGATCCATCCCCACCGCCACAGCAGCGCCGTCAATCCGCTCAGCCCGATCCCGGCCAGAACCGCCAGCGCCGCTGCCCCCGGCAGATAATGCCGCTCGAACAGCCGCGACCCGTTGATGCTGATGACCCCATTCAGCAGGATCACCATCAGCGGCAGCGTCCACAATGCCCGGTCGCGGATCAGGCGACGGCTGGCGGGCAAGAGCAATCCCGCCAGCGCCAGCAGCCCGAAAATCCAACCGGGGCCGATGTTCAGCACTTGGAAGAGCAGGTTGTCCAGCACCGTGAAGGGCGTCGGGGCGCTCACCTCCGTGCCCGGCATATACAGGCCGCCTTCCAGCGCCCGCCGGACGAACACCACCCAAATGCTGAAGCCGCCCACGATGACCGCGTAGATCACCCCGATCCGCAGCAAACGGCGGCGATCCGGCCAGAAGCGCAGAAACATCAAGCCCGGCACGAGCAGCGTGACCGCCGCCTGCCACTTGAACAGCGTCGCCAGAATCGCCAGCAGCAGGCTCAACCACAGCCATCGTTCCGACGAGCGCCGCCAGCCCTCCAACCCCGCGTCGATAGCCGCCATGAACCCCAAACTCACCCAGGCGTCCGGCATGGCATAGCGCGCGTGCAGCACCGCCAGCGGCAGCAGCATCCAGAACAGACCCGCGCTCACCCCGGCCAGCAGCGCCTGCCATCCACCCCAGGCCGCCTCGACCAACCGCCACGTCACCAGCATGATGACCGCCAGCGCCGCACAATAGGCCGCGACCGAACTCAGCCGCCCGACCGCCGTCGCCCCTGCCGGATCGATATAGGGGTCGCCCCGCGCGATCTGGATCGACTGTACCAGCGCCGACAGCCACACCATCCCCGGCGGATACTCCGGCTGGAACATGTCCCAGGTCGGGTCAATCGTGGCGCGGCCGCGCGTCCACATCGTCATCTCATCGCTGTAATCGATGAACGGCAGGCCGTGGTTGTATCCCGTGAGAGCCAGCGAAAACCCCGCAGCAGTCATCGCTACCAGACAAATCCGCCACAGGTTGTACGGCAGGCGCGGGTTCTGAGAAATGGTCACCTGTGCCCTCTCGATGAAGTTGAAGATGGTTCGGGGTTTTAGTATACGGAAGAATCGACCACGCTGCCGAAGAAATCGCTCAGGTCGTCCAGCAGGATGTCCGGCTCGGCGGCCAGCAGTTCCTCGCGGTTGCTGAATCCGGTCAGCACCGCCACGGCCACCGCCCCAATCGCGCGGGCGCAGGCCACATCCATGGGTGTATCGCCGATCACGACCACCTGCTCCGCCGGGACGCGCCGCTGGAGCAGCGCCTCGGCGCGGGCGACGGCCAGCGCCGGCAGATCGTTGCGGCTGACCGCCTCGCTGCCATACGCACCCACCCGGAACCAACCGGGATCGAAGCCCGCCGCCCGCAGTTTGATCGGCGCAATCGAAGCGGCGTTGCCCGTCAGCAGCCCCGGAACCAGCCGTGGATGATCTTGCAGCGCCAGCACCGTGTCCATCGCGCTGGGGCAGGCCACCACCGGGAAATCGCCGATGATCCGTCCCAGGTGACGCGCCACAGCCTCCTCATAAACCGGCATCATCCGGCCAATGTCCGCCGCGTCATACCCATGCCGCGCCATCAGTTCGGACATCGACTGCCAGTCGGTCTTCCCGCCGAAGACATGCGACTCCAGATCGGCTTCCGTCTGGAACAATTCCAGCAGCGTCAGCCGCATCGCCGCCCGCCCGCAGCCTTTCGGCAGCAGCAGCGTGCCGTCGATATCGAACAGAATCAGGATCGCGTCAGCGAGAGGGAGTTTCATAACCTGCCGCGTAGATTTCAATCACGACAGCGGAATCCAGAAGCCGAACTGACTGCCCACACCGACCTGGCTTTCCACCCAGACCTTGCCTTGATGCCGCTCGACCACCGTCTTGACCAGACTCAGGCCGATGCCCGTGCCATCGATATGCTCGGTTCCAGGCTGCTTGGCGCGGTAGAAAGTGGTGAACAGCCGCGAGAGATGCTCCGGCGGGATGCCGATCCCGTTGTCTTCGACCACAAAGTAGAAGCTGGTCTCCTGCGAATACGCCCGGATGACGATCTGTCCGCGTTCCGGCGTGTACTTGATCGCGTTAGTGACGAAGTTTTCCATCGCCTCGCGCAGCAGCACCCCGTCCGCCAGAATCGTCTCCGGCAGATCCAGGAAATCCGTCACCAACCGCTGTTGTTTCCGATCAGCGTCGGGTAGGCTGTGTTCGATCACCTGCGCCAGCAGCGCGGCCGGTGACACTGGCTGCTGCAAATCCCGTGGCGAACTGTTGATCCGGTCCACGCTCAGCAGGTCCTTCAGCAGCATATCCATCCGGTCGGTCATCATGCGGATCGAGTTGAGGTAGGCGCGGACATTCTGGGGCGATTCGGCGTCCATGTCGATCAGGTCGCAGTACCCCGTCACCAGCGCCAGCGGGCTGCGGAGATCATGTGAGGCCATCCGCAGCATGTCGTTCTTGAACCGATCCAGTTCCAGCAGCGTCGTCACATCGTGCATCATCACCACGTAGCCGGACTGCCCTTGCAGGGGGTTCTCCCAGACGGCCAGCAGCACATCGAAGTCCCGTTCGTGCTGATCCGAGTGTGCCCGGAACGACCACGTAAACTCTTCTTCCAACGGCTGCGTGACAGTCGCCAGGATTTCGGCGAAGGCCGTATCCCCCTCGGTCAGGCTCTCCAGCGGCAGCCGCAGACACTCCTCCGGGATCACCCCCAGATACCGCGCCGCCGCTGCGTTCATCACCAGCACGCGCCCCTGCGCGTCCAGCACCAGCATGATGCTCTCGACCGCGTGCAGCACGCTCTCGAACTGATGCTGCCCCGACCGCACATGATTCTCCAGCCGGGCGTTATACACCGCCACCGCCGCCTGATTCATGGCAATCGTCACCAACCGCAGATGCTCCGCGCCGAAGTGCCCAGCGTCGGGATGCAGCAGCGTCAGCACCGCCAGCAAATCCTGGTTGCAGATGAGCGGAACCGCCAGCGCCGATCCTGCATCGCGCAGATCACGCGCGAACAGATCGCGGCGTTCGTCCGTCTGGGTATCCTCGACCAGCGTTCCGTTGCGCTGGTACATCACCCATCCGGCCAGCCCGTCATCCAGCCCGCCCACGCTCACGGTATACACCGTGTCGGGATCGAGCTGGTCGGTCTGGAAAATCTGCCGCCAATCCAGCTCATAATGGGGATGCAGCGCCAGGTGCGCCTGGCTCGCACCTACGGCGTTCGCCACCAGCCGGATCACCCGGCCCAGCACGCGGTTCATATCGAACTGCGTCAGAAGCTGGGAGACTTCCGCCAGCAGTTCCATCTCGCCCGTGGATTTCAGATGCTTGAGCATTCCGCGTGTGGTCATATTTGGGTTCTGGGCAAATTGCCCCTAGGATCAGTTAACGCCCAGTTACAATTATAGACATATCAGAATTAAGCACAAACCCCCTGAAATCGGGGCTTGTTACCACTCTCGTCCGCAAACAATCCTGCCAAACGCATTTTTCAGCTTCGTGCCCAGCATAGTCTGTCGCCCCCTCTCTGCGAAGCGGAGAGGGGGTTGGGGAGTGAGGATCATAGAGTCTGTGATTCCCCGAATGCTACAACTTCGCTGGGTGAGCGAGCAGCCCGGTGAGAAGCTGCACGCACGCTTCCACATCCTGCAAATCGACCGTTTCGCTGGTCGTGTGCAGATAGCGCGTCGGGATCGATAGACACCCGCTCGGCACACCCGCCCGCGCTGTCTGGATCGCGGCGGCGTCCGTCGTGCCGCCCGCCAGCAGTTCCAACTGGTACTTCACACCGTCGGCTTCCGCCCGGTTGACCATCCAGTCCCGCACCGCCGGGGGCACGACCAGCCCCGGATCATGCACCTTGATGGCCGCCCCGCCACCCAACTGCACCCCCATCTTGCCGGCCTTGAGCATATCCCCGGTGCTGGTGACATCAAGCGCCAGCGCCACATCGGGGTTGATCCCGTAAGCCGCCGCCCGCGCGCCGCGCAGTCCGACCTCTTCCTGCACCGTGAAGACCGCGTAGATTTCGTTCGGCGTTTTCTTCTTCTTGCCGCGCTTCAGATTCCGCAGCGCCTCAATCATGATCGCGCAGGCAATCCGGTCATCCAGCGACTTGGCGATGATCCGGCTGCCGCGTGTCTCCATCTCCCGCCAGAAGATCGCCGGGCTGCCCGCCCGGATCGGATTCTCGCCGCTGCCATCGCTCACGTCGATGTAGAAGTCATCCAGTTCGGGGCGGCTGCTGTTCCACGGATCATGGGCGCTGATGACCCCGGTGGTTCCGTCCTCGAACTTCACCCGGTTGCCCACCAGCGTCGCATGGTTCAGCCCGCCGATACCCGCGAAGCGTAGATAGCCGCTGTTCTTCTCGGCATAGGTCGCCATCACGCCGATCTCGTCCATATGCGCGGCCAGCATCGCTTTCGGCCCGCCCTCACCCACCCGGCAGATCAGGTTGCCCAGCGGATCGACGCGCACCTCATCGACCAGATCAGCCACTTCCTCACGGATCAATTGGCGAACCTGGTGTTCGTAACCGGACGGCCCCCACGCTTCGACGAGTTTACGGATCAGTTCCTTCACAATGCTTCGCTCCTGCAATGTTCAATCAATGATTTCCAGGCTGCCTTCGCCCATATACACTTGTATTTTCGGGCAGTCACTTCAATTCACGCCGTCACCCCGATAATCATCACCGGAATATCGATATCGGCCACCCCTCGCTGCCCCAGATCCCAAACAAACTGCTCGAAGTACGAAACGCCGCTGGACATATGCGCCGAGAATGCTTTGACGGGCACGATCTCGACGCCGACATCGATGAGATCCAGGTTGTGGAAAATGGTCATCTTGGCACAGACGTTATAAACCATGAACGCATATTTCCCAAACTGGACTTCCACGCCCAAACGATTCTTGATGAAGTCCATTTCGCGGAAAGCGCCCTTTGACACCAATCCGGATTCATACCCATTTACATAGTATTCGGTCGCGTAGTCGCACTGCACCCGGTGCGACTGCCAGCCCAGTTCCAGGAACGGCTGCTTGATCGACTTGTTCAGCGACCGTGGATTGTACAGCACCCGTCCGGGCATGGTCTTCTCACGGCTGATCTTGGTGCGGTGCGCTTCGGCAGGGATCGACTGGATGATGCGCTCGATTTCCGCCAGCTCGCTGACATAACGCGCTTCAACCGCCTCTGTACCGCCTTTGAACGAATAGATCCCCGCGATCCGCACCGTTCAACCCTCCTCGGTTCCGTTTCGGTCGGAGACCCACTCGCTGGGAACCTGCGAGACTTTCTCCCGGCCAGAAGGTTGGTGTACCGGCTTCCCCAACGGACGAGTCCGCAGCACCCCATCGAACTGAGCGTTCAGCCGCTCGCGGGCAATCCGCGCATATTCCGGCTCTTTCTCCGCTCCCATCGCCCGGCGCTGATGCCTGACCGCTCCGATCAGCGTCGATCCCACGCCTGCGAACGGATCCAGCACCCACTCGCCCGCATTCGTGAACGCCAGCACGCACCGTTCGACCAGTTCCACCGGGAACTGGCAGGGATGGATCGTCTTCTCAGGGTGATTCGACTTGACGTTGGGAATCTCCCAGATGCCTTCTTCCCACTCTTCGATCAAAAACCGCCACAGATCGGATGGATTTTTCCCCAACGGATTACCCGATGGTTTCCCTTTATTCGGCCCCTTGAAGTGACGCTTGCCCGGATACTTCGAGGGCACGCGCACCGGATCCAGATTGAAGGTGTACTCATCCCCTTTGGTGAACCACAGCAGCATCTCGTAGCGCCCAGAGAATCGCTTTTGCGCGTGCAGCCCATGTTCAAAGTGCCAGACAATCCGGTTGCGTAGCTTTAAGCCCTGCTGTTTGAACAGGTTGTAGTACAGCATGTCCAGCGGGAACACCTCGCCATCCTCGACGAAGTTCCCCACCTGCCAGCACAAGCTCCCGCCCGCCTTCAGAACCCGGCCCAATTCCGCGATAATCGGCCTCTGAGAGTCCAGATACGCTTCGATGGCGACCCGGTTCTCGTAAGCCTTGCCCAGATTATAAGGCGGCGACGTGAGGATCAGCGAAACAGTTTCATCCGGCACATCCCGCAGGAAATCCTGCACATCGCCAGGATAAAGCACCACCTCGGCATCCGGGTGATAGGCCGCTTCAATCGGCTTGCGTGTATCCCACAAAGGCATCATGGAACTTGGAGTATCTCCCACTTCAGATCCCGCAGCGCGGCCTGCGCCAGCTTGAGCGTATGCGCGTAATCCGCCCGGTTCAGGTACGCCGACGGGCTGTGAATATAGCGGCACGGCATCGAAATGACCGCCGTCGGCACACCGACCGTCGTCGTGTGGATCGACCCGCCGTCCGTCCCGCCCCCGGCCAGAGTCTTCAGTTGGTAAGGGATGCGGTTCTTCTCCGCCGTCTGCCGCAGGAAGTTCAGCAGCGGCGGATACACAATCATGCTGCGATCCATCACCGTCAGCACCGGCCCATCCCCCAGGCGGCACACCGGGTTGGGCGGATCGACCTCATCCGGCCCGGCCTGCGGATTGGGGATGTCATTGGCCGTCGTGCCTTCCAGCACAATCGCCGCGTCCGGTCGCAGCCGCTGCGCTGCCACCTTCGCCCCCCGCAAACCGATCTCCTCCTGCACCGTGAAGGCCGCCAGCACATCCACCGGATACGGCCCACCTTGCAAAATGTCGATCAACAGCGAGCAGCCCACCCGGTCGTCGAAGGCTTTCCCGCGCAGCATCGTCTCGCCGATTTCCATGTAGCGGCTGTCGAAGACCACCCGGTCGCCAACCCGTACCTTGCCCGCCGCTTCATCCTTGCTGCCCGCGCCGATATCGATCCGCAGGTTGCTCAAAGCGACTGCGTTCTGCTCGCGGTTCTTGTGGATCGGCGTCCAGATGATGACACCCGGCACGCCCTCGTCGCCGATCTTCACCCGCAAACCCGGCAGGATACGTTCATCCACCCCGCCGATGCTGGTGAACTTCATCAGCCCGTCACCGTTCAGGCTGGTGATCATCAGCCCGATTTCGTCCATGTGCGCCGCCAGCATCACCCGCGGGCGATTCCGCCCTGTCCCCTTCTGGATGGCCGTCAGGTTGCCGATGGCATCGACGCGAATCTCGCTGACATGATCCCGGATCGCCTCCAGGATGATCTTGCGAACGGCATCTTCCTTGCCGGAGACGCCGACTGCTACCGAAAGTTGTTGAAGCAACATTTCTTACCTTCTAGTTCCAGGATTTCAATGGATCATAAAGCAGCTACAACCGAAATAGCGGGTAAGCCAAGCCTTTCACGATAACTGTTGATGATCATGATTTCAGCTTCGTTGAAGCCCTTGAAGTATAGTGGCACGTTTTCCGGTTCTCTCTCAGGAAAATCCAGTACCCGACTTGTGCTGGCGTAGTTGAGCAGAAGTGCGTCTATGTCAGTAGTACGATCTTGACGCGCCCTTTCGGAGTAGTCCCAAAGCCAAAGATTATGATGATGTCCAAAGCATAGAACATCGAACAGTTCCGTTGCAGCGATGAGCGTTCCATGTAGATCGGCAAATGTAACTGTTGAATGCGGAGAATCTTCGGAATCTAACACAGCCTCTTTGTCCAGATGAGCGACATATTTATTTCGAATATAATTGATCCGGTTGCGAACCTGTGACAATCTGTCGTCGAAATCTGATTGCTTTATGGTATTGTCCAGAGCCGATTTTGCAGGTTCAAGCGCGTTCTGAGATACATACTTCCGGAAATGATCAATAGTAAAAGACCTATCGTCCGGATCAAGAACAAGTTTCCGTATGTTGACAAGAGTTGCTTCTACCAGTACTCGGCGTGTTGTTTGCCAGAATATGCGGTCGCCATACTCAGGAAACAACAATCGGAAAGGAAACTCATCAATCCTGCTAAGAGTAAATAGATTAGTATTGATGGATATGAGGTTTTGCCATATCACATCGCGCATCCGAAGATATTCCGGGATACTCTCCGGCTTCAGAATGTTCTGGACATCCAATTCTTCTGTTGGCAGGAACACCTATTCACTACTCGCTTTCATCTCATCCCAATCGATCACCTTCAGGAAATCCGCGCCCAACCCGGCGATGAACTGCGCCAGCAAACGCCCCGTCCGCTCGATGTCGCGCAGATCGACCGTCTCGACCGGCGAGTGCATGTTCCGCAGCGGGATGCCCAGCAGCGCCGTCGGGATGCCTTCCAGCGCCACCTGGATCGTCCAGGCATCCGTTCCGCTCGCGCCGGGGATGATCTGGAAGGTCAGCGCGGTCTGGTCAAGGCCGCCGCG
>JAEUQZ010000150.1 GCA_016788965.1 Anaerolineae bacterium
TGCTGGCGCAGCACCAGGACCCGGTGGCCCGGTTGCGTGCCCATCAATGTCTGGTGCTAACCGGGGCGTTCCACGGATCTTGTCCTGCGTGGTATACGACCAGTTGATCTTGCCAGTTCGATAATCCAACGCATAAAAGGTCTTGTCTTCCGACCCAAAGAGGATGAGGCGGTTAGAGGGATCGATAATCGGCGAGGAGGCGATCCCGCCGCGGGTCGCGTACTTCCAGACGAACTGCCCGTCCGCCAGATTCATCGCATACACATTCGTGTCGTATGCTCCGACGAAGGCCAGGTCTTTGTAGAAAGTGGGACTGGAGCGGATTTCGTCTTCCACCTTGAACCGCCAGCGGGTCTCGATCACTCCCTGCGATTCGACTCCCTCGAAGAAATTCGTTCCGAGCGGAGTATCGCTCGGCTTGCCGTCTTTCGAGGCAATCACGATCTGCGGCTTCTGGCGCACCTTTTCCAGTTCCGCTTTCATCTCCGCGCAGCTTTGATACCGGTTCTGCGGCTCGAACGATAGCGCCTTCTCAACCACCTGAATCAGTGAATCAGGCGCGCTCGGCGCATAATCGGGAATCGGACGCTCAGCAAAACTGAACGGCGGCTCCAGACGCGGATCTTTGCGTGTCAGGAGATGATGCAGGGTCGCGCCCAGACTGTAGATGTCACTCAACACCGTGACATCCCCCTTATACTGCTCCGGAGCGCAGTACCCCTCAGTGCCGATCATCGTGTGCTTCTTGACGCCGCTGTCGAAGATTTTGGCGATGCCGAAGTCGATCAGCCGAATCTTCCCGAAGCTGTCCACCATGATGTTGGACGGCTTCAGATCACGAAAGACGATTGGCTTGGGTTGAGTATGGAGGTAGCTCACCACGTCGCACAATTCAATCGACCAATCGACGATCTTCTCGATGGGAAGCTCTTTAGTCTGCACCAACAGACTTTCCAGGTCATATCCGTTGATGTACTCCATCACCAGATAGACCCGGTCATTCTGGTCGAAGAAGTCGAAAATCTTCGGAATCGCCGGGTGGTTCAGCGTGGCAAGGATGTTCGCTTCTCGCTGAAACGTCTTCAGCGTCGAAGCATGCAGCGCCGGATCGGTCGTCGGATTGAGCATCTCCTTGACCGCGACCAACTTGCGAACGTCGGGGAAGTTCAGGTCACGGGCCTGATAAACAGTACCCATGCCGCCCCCACCCAGCACCCCCAGGATTTTGTAGCGGCGCTGCAAGACGGTATTCGCTGCAAGGGCGTTATTATCACCGCCGCTTGTCCCGTCGAATTGTGTCGTTTCGGGCATAACGATGTAGTTCCTATAACAGCAGGCACAGTGGATTTGAAGATGTGCTGTGACTTATTATAGTGAACTCACTACCGCATCGCAATTGACGGAGAATTAAGGCATATGGCCGCTGCCAGCAATCCTGGAATGCCTCCCCATTCCCTCTACATCCATATCCCATTCTGCGCCATCAAGTGCAGCTATTGCGCCTTCAACACCTATACCCACCTGGATCACCTGATCGAACCCTTCGTTCACGCACTCATGCGCGAACTCCAGATTCTCGCACATAGCCAACCAGGACTCCCACTGCACACCGTCTACATTGGCGGCGGGACGCCGAGTCTTCTAACCGTGAACCAACTTTCCCGCATACTTTCGACCATCCGCGCTGAGTTCGCGCTTGACCCCGCCGCCGAAATCTCCATGGAATCGAATCCCAGCGATCTCCACGTTGATTACCTGTCCGCGCTCAGAGAGATCGGGATCACCCGCTTGAGCATCGGGATGCAGTCCGCCAATCAAACCGAATTGGACCTGTTCGCTCGCCGTCACGACTTTGTGAGTGTCATAAAGGCCGTCGAGTCGGCTCGGCAGGCGGGTTTCGATAACGTCAACCTCGACCTCATCTATGGTATTCCCCATCAGTCCCTCGCCGATTGGGAGACGACCCTCAGCGCATTCCTGAAGCTCGATGTCGAGCATGTGTCGCTCTATGCGCTCGGCCTGGAAGACGGAACTTCGCTGAAGGCCTGGGTAGAGTCGGGCCGTCTCCCGCATCCCGATGACGATCTCACCGCCGACATGTACGACCTGGCGACGACCATGCTCGACGCTGCGGGCTACGACCAGTATGAAATCAGCAATTGGTCGCGCAGTGGCCGCGAGTGCCGCCACAATCTGCAATACTGGCGTAACCTCCCATACCCTGGGGTAGGGCCGGGAGCGCATGGGTATGCCGGTGGTGTGCGCTACTCGACCATCCTCTCACCGCAGCGATACATCAAGGCGCTGAACGAGAACACCGAATCGTTCGTCTTTCCGCGCACTCCGGCGACCGACAACGCTGTTCTGGTCGAACGCGATGCCGAAATCGTGGAAACGCTTATCATGGGACTGCGCCTGACCAGAGAAGGCATCGTGCGCCAGACCTTCCGCGACCGCTTCGGCATCGATCTGCTCGATCTGCACGGCGAAGTCATTCAGCGATATGTGCAGTTAGGCTTGGTTCATGTGGACGATGAGATCATTCGTATCACCCAGGCCGGGCGGTTGCTCAGCAGTGCGTTATTCAGAGAATTTGTATAGCAGCTCAGGCTTTGCGTGTGAACAGCCCGTTCACCAGTTCCATCAGACTGTCCGCGCCGCTTCCACTGGGATGGGCCGTTTCCAGGGCAGCCACCGCCCGCTGAAAGTACAGCGTCTCCGTTTCATGGGCGAACTGCTGTGCCCCGATCTCATCGAGAATTGCCACCGCCTCATGGACATCGGCTTCCCCGAAGCTTTCGCGCCCATACACCCTGCCCAGCGCCTCGCTCGATTCTAAACCGAACAGCACCGGCAGTGACTTCTTACGCGATAGGATATCCGTCGAGATCGACTTCCCCGTCACCTTTGGATCACCCCAGATGCCCAGGATGTCATCTCGGATTTGGAACGCCAGACCCAGATTCAGACCGAACTCGCGATACTGCTCTGCCATGATCGCGCTGCCGCTGCCGATCAGTGCCCCCATCTGAGCACAGGTCGCGATCAATGCCGCCGACTTTCCGCTAATCATCGACAGATACTCGTCCACCGTGACCACAGCCTGCCGCTCGAACCGCATATCCATATGCTGCCCGCGAGTCAGTTCGAGCGCCGTTCGGTTGAAGATGTGCCAGACCTGCAGGACTCGCTCGGTGGGACAACCATGATTCACGAGGCTTTCAATCGCGCAGAACGCCAGCGTGAACATCGCGTCACCCGCGTTGATCGCGTGAGGTTCTCCCCACACTTTCCACACCGTCGGACGATTGTGCCGCAGCGGACTGTTATCCTGAATGTCGTCATGAATCAGCGAGAAGTTGTGCAACAGTTCGACCGCCGCGGCCGCTGGCACGGCTGCCTTCCAGTTTTGCCCTGCCGTTTCAGCGCACAGCAGCAGCAGGACCGGGCGAATACGCTTGCCGGTATGCTGGGGGTAGGGTTGGTTGTTTTCGTCTACCCAACCCATCGGATAGCGCAGCATCACGCTGAAGTCGGACGGCAGCGGCACAGTCTCATCGACGATGTGCCGCATGTACACATCAAGCTCACCGAGGAACTGCTGGATCAATAAGGCGGTCAATGGATGTTCCCCTAAATCTTGAGCAGCGGAGTTTGCCGAAGTGCTGCGATGTCTTTCGCGCCCGCGCACAGCATCGCCACGCGAATCTGGCTGGTCAGTTCTCGGATAAGTTGATCCACAGCTTCGACCGATTGATCGGCTGCCTTCAGGAACGAACTGGCGATCCCGCCTGCCTGCGCCCCAAGCGCGATGCACTTGGCGATGTCGATGCCATCACGCAGCCCACCGCTGGCAATGATCGGCAATTTCGGAGCCGCCCGCGCCGCGAATTGGATCGCATCTGCCGTGGGAATGCCCCAGTCGGCAAAGCTGGCCGCCACCCGCGCGTGGAATGCTGTTGGCGCTCGGTGATACTCCACCTCGCTCCACGACGTTCCTCCCGCCCCGGCCACATCGATAGCGGAGACGCCTACATTTGCCAGATCACGTACATTCTGCTCCGAGAATCCCCAGCCGACCTCTTTTGCGATCACCGGGACATTGATCTGGTGGCAGACCTCTTCGACGCGCTTGAGCAACCCGGCGAAATTGGTGTCGCCTTCGGGTTGCACCGCTTCTTGCAGCACATTGAAGTGCAGAATCAACGCATCCGCTTCGATCATATCGACCGCTCGCTGGCATTGATCGGGGCCGTACTTGTAGTTGAGCTGCACTGCGCCCACATTGGCGAACAGCAGGATGTCTGGAGCGACATTACGAACCTGATACGTATGCACCAATTCGGGCTTCTCGATGGCCGCCCGCTGCGATCCCAACCCCATGGCAATCTGGTGTGCTTGTGCGGCCGTCGCCAGATTTTGGTTGATGCGGTAGGCCATATCGGTTCCGCCCGTCATCGACGAGATGACAATCGGCGCGGCCAATCGCTTATTGAGTAAGCTGACGGACGTATCGATCTCGCCTAGATTCAATTCAGGAAGCGCCTGATGAAGAAAACGATAGTGTTCCAATCCGGTGGTCAAACGAGGAAACTGGACATCTTTCTCCAGGTTGATTCGAATATGATCGACTTTTCGACTCTCTGTAGAAACCGAATCTGTGACTTTGCTCATGTGTTGGTGTTCCTTCATACAGGCAGGTTTATCCTACCTGATGGTCTTTACCAGTGTCAATAACATCACACTGGCAGGTGTCATCAATAACGGTATAATCTGTTCCTGCTTATCTGCTTGGCGCAATAGCCCGCGACTTGGGAGGAAAACATGGCGTCGATTGAAGAACGTATCAAGAATATTGTCGTTGATCTGCTGGGCGTGGATGCGGATCGCGTTGTCCCATCGGCCCGCTTCCGTGAAGACCTCGAAGCCGACTCGCTCGACCTCGTTGAACTCATCATGGCCTTCGAGGAAGAGTTCGGTGGCGAGATCACCGATGAAGATGCCCAGAAGATCACCACGGTCGGTGAGGCCGTCAGCTACATTCAGGAGAACATGGCCGGCAAATAGCCTGCCGAGTTCGGTCAGCAGTGCAGTTCAGATGGCAGATCACCTAATGATCTGCCATCTTTCGTTTCAGGTCTTATAGATAAACCAATGAGAAAACGCCTGATTTTCGTAGGGGAGGATTAGCGCGAAGCGCGTATGTCCCTCCCGCCCACATCGGCGTTTTTTCACCTATCCATTGGCTGATTGCACTTGTTCCCTCAACAGCATGGCTCCCAGCAGAAAACAGGCTGCAATTGCCACGATTCCCCCCAGACCATAACCCGTTTCGATCCCGAAGGTTCGGATAAGCCCCTGGCTTATACCCAACCCCACGACCGCGCTGATCCCTGCCGCCAGCGCCAGCCCGATTTCAAGGAATACAGACGTGTCTTGCCGGAGGACGCTCACTGCAATGCAAAACAGTAGTATGAACGCGGCCAGCGCCGCCTGTTGGCGGTAATTGGGATCGTTCGAGTATTGGGTGAAGAATTCCCAGGGGGGCAGCAGGCTGATCGCCGCTATGAGTCCAATGCCGATCAGGACAGCTCCACGAACCCGCTGCCGTCGAAGCTGCATCACAACCAGACAAATAATCAGTGCAGCCGGCAACCGCAACAGAAGCGAAGCCATCAGTGGCGGTGAGGCGACGCGAGCCTCCGGGTGCAGACTGGCCCATTCCGCCAGGTCGGCAGCCGATAGCGTGAAGGTGGCAGTGTTCGATACCGTCCAGTTCAACAGGAAGCAGCCGATACCGGCCGCCACGATGACAAGCCAGATCAATAGGCGACGCATCATCCCAACCTCAGAATTCCCTGCCAAGAGTTACCAAAATGTCACCCTAACCACTCTAATCTGTGCTACCATGAAGATATGCTATCGCAGGGGCAAGCAGTATTGCCTGGCAGAATTGGCACAAAAAGGCGTTCTGCAACTGCTGCAATTGCCGCCATTTGTGCCGATTTGTCCGTCCGGCACTGACGACACTTGCGACATTTCCGGCAATTCCGTGTTTCTATCAACTATAAACTATGAACTACAAACTTCTGCCATATCCAACCATGACGGCACTGACGCCATTGCCGCCATTTCCGCCACAAAACTACATGAATGCTTGCAGTATTGTGAAACAGTTGTAATAAAAATAGGCATCCCAATTACGGAGATTGCCCGACGATCTGATCGATTTCCGCCCGTATGAGGTTGTCCTCCTCGTGCTGGCTCTCGAAGAAGTTCACCATGAACGGGCTTCTTCGCTGCCTCAGCGCCATCGGTGCAACCGCGCGAACATCATTCACCGTCGCAACATCCCGCCCATCCGAGGCCGCATAAGCTCGCGCTGCCTCGAACATCGTGTATTCGGCTCGATGCGAGTCGACATCGAGGCGCTGCACCAGTTCGAGTCCCAGATCGATAGCTTCGTCGGCCAGGGTAGTCTCTTTCAGCAGTTCACGAGCCAGGAGAATCTCTTCCCGTGTAGCCGCTGTGGCCCTCTCCCACTGTTTGATGAACTGGGTCGGATTCCGTCGGTACGCATGAACCCGCCGGTAAATCTCCAGCCGATCCTCTCTCGCCATTAACCCCCGCACATTCACCCGAAGCCCAAACCGATCCATGATTTGTGGGCGCAGCCGCCCCTCCTCTGGGTTCATCGAGCCGATCAGCACAAAGCGTGCCCGGTAAGTCCCCGTCATCGCTCCTCGCCGTACCGTGTAGCTACCCTGAGCGGCCGCATCCAGGATCGCATCGACGATCTCATCGGCCAGCAAATTGACCTCATCGACGTACAGAATGTTGTTGTCCGCTCGTGCCAGGATACCCTTCTCCAACCGCACGCGCTGCTGCTGGATCGCTGCCCGTTCATTGATCCCGCCAACCACATCCTCCAATCGAGCATTCAGCGGCAGTTCCACCAACTTCACTGGCTCGTAGTGTGAAATCGACTGCCCAGCCATGTATTTCTCGTAGCTTTCCGGGTAAAGCACCTGGGCATTCGGTGCGCTCAGATCGGACAGCAGCGCACCATCTTCCGAATCGCTCACTTCGATGTCGGGCAGGATTTCGCTGAGACTCCGAACCGCCGTGGTCTTCCCGATGCCACGAGGCCCAATCAGCAGCACCCCCCCAATCGATGGGTTGATGACGGCCAACATCAGCGCTATCCGCATTTCATGCTGCCCAACAATCGCCAGGAAAGGGTAGGTGCGGTTATCCGCGATCCCCAGATCGGTCGCTTCTTCTGCGAGGACCGCCCGCGCTCCAGCATGGCTGAGCATTCTGAGCAGAAGTGAGCCTTCGAGTCCCGTGAAATCAGGAAGCTGCTGGTCGCTCACAGAAATCCTCCGCCAATTTGAACTGCTTTGGGTACTATTCTAACGGATCAATCGAGAAGTCGTTGATACACCTGGAGGAGTTGCCGCGCCGATTTCTCCCAGGTGAATTGTTTCGCCCGGTCCAAACCGCTTTGAACCAGTGATTGGCGCAGGTTACTGTCCTCAATCAGCCGTCGTACAGCGTGTGCAATAGCTTCCACATCATATGGATCGACCAGCAGCGCAGCATCTCCAGCTACCTCTGGCATTGAAGACACATTGGATGTGACCACTGGAGTACCACAGGCCATGGCCTCTAGAATCGGCAACCCGAATCCCTCATAGAGCGATGGAAAAACGGAGCAAAGCGCATTGCTATAGAGAATGGGAAGGTCTTCTTCCGCTGCGAATCCAATGAAGTGGACATGTGGCCGCATATCGAATTGATCCAGCGCGGCATAGATGGGGTCTTCCAGCCAACCCTTGCCACCCGCGATCACCAACTCGACCTCCAATCCGGCAGCCCGCAGGATCGATAGCGCCTCGATCAGGCGGGCATAGTTCTTTCTAGGCTGCACCGTCCCTACCGCAAGTAGATAGGGACTATTGCCAATTCTGTACTTCTTCCGAATTGGGAGGAAATTGACAGAATCACTTGGACAAAATACAGGATCAACTCCACTGAGGAGAACCTCAACTCGTTCTGCTTCGGTCCTATACAGATCGACAATATCCTGTTTCGTAGCCAGAGAGTCTGCCAGCACATAATCAGCCCGCTTTAGGGAACGTGGCACAAGCGTGTCCAGATATGCCTTCAACCGAGGCGAAGCAGACTCAGGTACACGAACAAATGAAAGATCATGCACCGTTAGCAGAGTGAGTGTGTGTGGCAGAGTAGGGGGAAGAACAAAATCCGTGGCATGGAAGACGTCAACTCGTCCAACAAACGCCTCCACTGGAATGTACAGGTTGAGTCGATGCCAGAGACGAGCAAACCATTTCGGGGAGATACGAGTTGTGCGCCACCCGAATTGTGGCCCTGGTGGATTAGAGAGAGACGATGCCTTAACCCCGGCTACAAATAACCGATACTGGTTCTCATCGGGTAAGCTAGCCAGCGCAGCCAACAACTGGCGCACATAGCGCCCGATGCCACCAGTCTGCTCATATGCGGGGGTGTAATCGACACCAATCAACGGCACGAGAAGCCGACGTTATACGTCGTTATAGGTCCAGCGGCGATTTGCGAAGAAGTTCCAAAACATCACTACCACCACCCCAATCGCCATGGCGATCAGCGTACCTAACTTGCCTTCTGCGGAATAGGTTGGGATGTAAGCTGGTCGCAAAATTCGGATGAGCGGGAGCAAAATGGGCATGAACAGTTCACCAATGAAATGGTATGACACGGTAATCCAGATTGTGCGCCCAAACCAACCCACAAAGCTAATGAAAGCGAACAACGCCAACTGCCGTCGCGCTGAACGAGAACGAGAGTCGGGGTATGTCCACAAGCGATTCCAGGTGAAGTTGCTTATGACGGCTGCCAGAAACGCAATCGATGTAGCCAGCGCTACATTCAACATCAGAGACTCGCCGCGGCTGTTCGATGGTGGTAAGAGTGAAGCCTGAAGCACTGCCACCACTCCAAAATCGACCAATGCCCCGATCACACCAACAACAGCAAACTTGAGAAACCGTTCGACCTCCTTGGACTTATCCCCAAATCGCGCTGCTATCACATTGATAGGGAAATCTAGTGGGTTTCTGATCATGCGTGGCCCAGTCCGAACTGTCGATTGATTCATGGAGTTGCGACCTTTACGTTGCTCCGAAGTTGGTCATTGAGCACAGCCAGAATACCCAGCATTACGCCCAAATGAATGAAAACATTGTTAACATACAGGTTATCAAAGAGGCTGTGGATATGGAGATACGTCCAGGTTCCTAACAATCCAACGGCAGCAAAGCGTGCCACAACATCGGGATGTTGTGTAGATCGCCAATTCAACCAGATTATCAGCAGCCAGGCCTTGCCATAGACTAACAATCCGATGATACCCAACTCTGCGAGCAAATTCAGATAGGTGTTGTGAGCATGCCCCAATGCCTCACTCCAGTTGATCAAACGGTATTGGCCGTAAACGACCTCATAATGGCCCAACCCCACACCCACGAAAGGCTGATCCGTCGCCATATTCAATGCGGCTTGCCAGTGTGCCAGCCGCTCGGCTATCGCAAAGTTTTCGGGGGTAATATCAATGCCTCGCACGTCCTCGAACGCGAAAAGTTCTTGAGTCGAGCTGCTAAGTCGTTGTATCAAGGACGAAGGGATCAGATCAAAATACCATCCCGCAGCGAATGCAACAACTGCCCCGCCAACCAGCAGCAATCCCCATTTTCGCTGTCGGGGTAGGGTCAGAGCGATGACTCCAAATGCACCCGCCAGCCCCAACCAGGCTCCACGGCTCCAGGACATCCCAATAGCGACCAGCATGACCACTGAGGCCAGCCCATAGATCAGTGCCAAACCCCCTTTGCGAAGATGGTGCGGATTGCTGACCGAGGTTTTCAAGAGACCTTGAGCATGGGCTAGAGCCATCATCATGCTGATCGGAAGCAGCAGCCCTATGAACCCACCAAAGGGATTGGGTTGTCCAAAAGTCCCAAATGCTCGAAAAAAGCGATCTCCAACAACTAGATGCAAAGCCCCACTCCCGCCAAAGAACTGATACATCCCGATCAGCGCATTGGCGATTCCAGAGAAGACTAAAGCCAGGACAATCCAGCGCCAGCGATTCCCCCTGGCGATCTCGCAGACCCAGATAGAGAGCGCAAGGATTTGGAGCCACTTCACCCATTCGTTGAGCCATGCAGAGAGCGAGACAGAATTGAAGACAGATAACCCGGCCACTACAATGAATAGGATGAGCGGTGTTGTTATCGATGTCCAGGTCTCTTGGAGCAAACGCCGATGCGATGCGACCCGACCAGCAAAATAAGTTGAGAGAACTGCTATGAGTGTGATCTGACCGATATCAAGCGGCAGTTGAAAACTCGACTCCGTAGCAATTAGTGTTCGCAGGGGAGCAAGGATGAGTAAAACCGCTAGGCCTGCAATGGGGGTGATGCAAGTCAGAATCACGGCCGTCGTGATGAATCCGATCATGACTCCGACTGGGACAGGCACAACTGCAATCACCAGTCCGAGTGCCACCGAACCGATGACAGCCAGATATTGAACCCTGTTGCTCAGAATCGCAGCTAAGGGGAAAGATGAAGTCCGGCCAGCCTCGATCACACCACATCTCTGAAATACTGTATCGTGGATTCCAGCCCTTGTCGCAGTTTGATGCGAGGTTCCCAGTTCAAAATACTCTTGGCGCGAGTGATATCCGGCTGACGAGTCTGGGGATCGCCCTTGATACGCTCATCCTTATAGAGGATGCCGGCAGGATTTCCCGTGATTTCGTTCACCACCTGAGCAAATTCGAGGATCGTCATTTCGTCAGGATTGCCTATGTTGACGGGATCATTGAATTCAGAGTGAAGCAGCCGATAGATCCCCTCCACAAGGTCACTGACATATTGGAAACTTCGCGTTTGCTTTCCATCGCCGTAAATGGTGAGAGGTTCTTGCCGGAGTGCCTGAGCAATGAAATTCGGTACCACACGGCCGT
>JAEUQZ010000151.1 GCA_016788965.1 Anaerolineae bacterium
AGATGAAGGTTAAGCCTTCGGACTGTTCGATGCGGCGGCCTTCGGCTTCGGTTTCGTCATAATTGCTGCCAAACAACACCGCCTCCGCCCCGTAACGGCGCACCCCATCCACTTTGCGACGCGGGGTATGGAGGGGCATGAGGATGCGGGCTGGCAGGCCGGCGAGATGAGCGGCGTAGGCGACACCCTGTGCATGGTTGCCGGAAGAGGCGGTGACGATGCCTCTGGCGCGGGCTTTGGGCGAGAGGGCGAGCATGGCGTTCAATGCGCCGCGTATTTTGAAGGAATGGGTGCGGTTGGTGTTTTCCAGCTTGAGCCAGATCGACCCACCCAGACCGGGAGCCTGTTCGAGCGGCGTCGGGCGCAGATAGGCGCTCAGACGGCTGCGAGCCAGGTGAACATCGGCAGCGGTGACGATGGGATCAGGCTGGGACATGGACAATCCTTGTCGATGAGATTTGCCCAAAAGCATAACACGGACAGCGGGACGAGGGCACAGCGGTGGGTAAGGTCAATGGACGGGCAGTTTACGGATGCTCTTAAGGATAGTATAGTTGAGGGTAAGTTTGATTCGCACCACACTGGGAAGCGGAATGTTTATCGACAATCACCCCGAAGCCGTCCGCCGGATGTATCAGAGCGATGAGGCCCTGCGGATTCGCACGGACACCTACGCGCGTTATGCCGTCCCCTCGATCAGCTTCCCGGAGTGGGCTTTGGGCTGCGTTCGCGCCTGGCGCGGCGACGAGTCCATCCTGGATGTCGGCTGCGGGCCGGGGCGCTGGTATGAAGCCGTGCAGGATCATCTGCCAGAGTCTACCTACCTGGGACTGGATTTGTTCCCCGCCATGCTGCGCGAGCATCCGGCTCCGCAGCGCGTCACCGTGGCAAATGCCGAGAAGCTGCCCTTCCCGGAGCAGTTCTTCGACGTGGTGATGGCGAACCATATGCTCTTTCATGTGCCCAACGTCGAGCTGTCGCTGCGGGAATTCCGGCGCGTCCTCAAGCCGGAAGGCTTCGTCATGGCGACGACCAACAGCATCCACACCATGCCGGAGCTTCAGGCGCTCCTGCGCCGGGCGGTGACGCTGCTGGTTCCGCCGGGCGTTTCCCATGTGCATCCTCCCGCGCAGCACGCCGACCGCTTCACGCTCGAAAGCGGGACGCGGCTGCTGGCGCGGCATTTCTACGCCGTCGTCCGTTACGATCTCCCCCGCATCCTGGTGTTCCCGAACGTCGATCCAGTGCTGGCCTACCTGGAAAGCACCCGCCCGGTCCGCGAAGGCGAACTGCCGCGCGGTGTCGCCTGGGAAGATGTGATGACCGTGGTGCGCGAGCAGGTCAACCGCCTGATCGAACACTTCGGCGAGTTAGTGGTGAACGTTCTGTCCGGCGTGCTGGTGGCGACCGACCGCGGCGACTTCATTCACGAATTCATGGAACAGCAGTCGCGCTCTCAGGGTGAGTGAATCCAAAACGGGCGCATGATCCCACGCGCCCGTCAAGTACGTCTTCCTGGATACTCCGGTTTAACGGATGTAGTTGGCGGGGTTGCTCTGGCTGCCCTTCTTGCCATCCGGCCAGGTGGTGCGCTCGTCGAACTTCACGCCGGAGACATTCGCCCCGGTCAGCGTCGCGCCCTGGAGGTTAGCCCCGTTCAGGATGGCGTTGGTCAGGTTGGCGCTGGTCAGGCGGACGCCCGTCAGGTTGGCGCCGGTGAAGTTCGTGCCCAGCAGAGTCGCCCCCTGAAAATCGGCGAAGGGCATCTGGGCGCTGGTGCAGTCCACGCCGGTCATGTTCGTCCCACGCAGGATGGTCTCGCGGCAGGTGCAGGCCATCATGTTGGCGCCGCGCAGCGACGCCCCTTCCAGGTTGAGCCGGGTCATGTCCAGCGCGCTCAAATCCACCCCCGACAGACGCGGGTTGGCTGAGGCGCTGATGAGGGCGAGGATCAACTCTTTACGGGTGATTTCCGCCATGTTCACTATCCTTCCTGAAATAAGCAATCATCTGGTCGATGGTCGTGTCCAGGGGCGTCTGTGGCTGCCAGCCCGTCGCGGCCTGGATGCGGTCGATGGCCGGGACACGCCGCCGGAAATCTTCAAAGCCGGCTTCGTAAGCCTGGTCATACGGAATCAACTGGATTTCAGAGGCGCTGCCCGCCCGATCCCGGACGCGCCGCGCCAGATCGAGGATGCTGATCTCCTCCTGGCTGCCGATGTTGAACAACTGCCCGACTGCTGCCGGAGTCTCCGCCAGGGCGAAGATGCCCTCCACCGCGTCGCGCACATTGCAGAAGCAGCGCTGCTGCTGGCCGTCGCCGTACACGCGGATGGTCGCGCCGCTCAGCGCCGCCTGCACGAAGCGCGGCAGCACCATCCCGTACTGACCGCTCTGGCGTGGGCCGACGGTATTGAACAGCCGGAAAATCACCACGGGCAGATCCGCCTCTTTATGGTATGCCAGCGCCAAAAATTCGTCAATCGCTTTGGAAGCGGCATAGCTCCAACGGCTGCGGATGGTCGCGCCCATCAGCGTGTCGTCGTCTTCATGGAACGGAAAGCGAACACCCTTACCGTACACCTCCGAGGTCGAGGCCAGCAGCACCTTGCGGCGGTAGCGCCGGGCCGTTTGCAGGACAACCTCGGTTCCGCCGATGTTGATCTCGATGGTGGCAATCGGACTCTTGAGGATGCGTTCTACCCCGACGGCGGCGGCCAGATGAAAGATCATATCGCATTCGCTGACCAGCCGATCCATCACCTGGGTGCTGCGGATGTCCTCGACCACAAGCTGCACATCGGGCCGCCCGGTCAGATGAGCGATGTTTTCCAGCCGTCCGGTGCTGAGGTCATCGATCAGAGTCAGGCGATATCCGGCGGCCAGCAGCCGCTCGGCCAGATGGCTGCCAATGAATCCCGCGCCACCAGTAATGAGCGCATGTGTCAAGCATCACCTCGTTGCCCAGGCAGTGAGTCAAGGAAGGGCGTCTGCCCGCCCCTCATGTTACCGCATGGCGGGAGGGGCTTCAACCGAGGATTGGGCAAGCGGCGGCCAGCCGCCAAAGTCACCGAACTCCTGAAGGCATCTCCGTGATATGCTGGCGCATATGGGGGCGTGATTTGGATGAATAAAACAGATCGTGCCTAACAAAATTCATTTTAGGAGGCCGTTAGGCGCTTCATGCCACAGTCAAGTTCGTGAGGATCATCTCAGAGGGAACATGTCATCTATGGCGAACATTTTGTCCATCGTCGTCCCGGCTTATAACGAAGAAGACGGCGTCGCCGCAGTCATCGAACGCACGCTGGCGGTCGAACCGGAGCTGCGTAAAGTTGGGCTGGACGGCATGGAACTCATCATCGTCGATGATGGTTCCAAAGACCGCACTGCCGAGATCGTGAAAAACTACATCGATCGCGGCGTGGTGCTGATCCAGCATAAGAAGAACCGCAATTATGGCGGCGCGATCAAGACCGGGTTCAAACACGCGCGGGGTAATCTGCTGGCCTTCATGGATGCCGACGGAACCTATCCGCCGGAATACTATCCCAAGATGGTGCAGGCGCTCTTCGAGCATAACGCTGATCTGGTCATCGGCTCGCGCATGGCCGGCGTGGAGAGCGAGATGCCGCTCACCCGGCGCATCGGCAACACGCTCTTTGCCGGTCTGGTGACGATCATCGGCAACATCCGCATCACCGACAGCGCCAGCGGGCAGCGCATCCTCAAACGCGAAGTGCTGGAAAAGCTCTACCCGCTGCCGGATGGGCTGAACTTCACCCCGGTGATGAGTACGCGGGCGCTGCACGAAGACCTCAAGATGATCGAAGTGCCGATCAAGTACGAAGAACGCGCTGGCGAAAGCAAGCTGAGCGTCGTCCGCGATGGCTTCCGCTTCCTGTTCACCATCCTCAGCACGGCGGCGCAGTACAACCCGGTGCGGCTGCTGGGGGCGCTGTCCATTCTTTCGATACTGCTGGGCGTGCTGGCGCTGCTGCCCTGGCTGCTGGCGGTCAACAGCGGCGTGCAGGATCGCTCGGCCTATACCTACCTGCTGTTCGCGGCCATGACCTTCGCCATCGCTGCCGTCAACCTGTTCAGCGTGGGCACGGCCTTCAATTACGTGGTGAGCCTGTTCTACCGTCGCTCGATCCGGCAGGGGTTGTTCGGGCGGCCAATCTTCGGCAAACCGATGGAAATGAAGTTCGGCACCATCGGGATGATCTTCCTGGTCATCGGCGCGGTGCTGTTCCTGGCCGCGCTCATCGTCAGCCCCGGAGAACCGCTGTGGTTCCTGCTGGTTCCCAGCGCCATGTTCGCCATTACCGGCATCCAGTTAGGAACCTGCTGGATGCTCATCAAAATGCTGGCGCAGTTGAGCCAGCGCGAGTCTCTTGCCGCCGGTGATCTGGTGGCGAACGACGAGGCGGCAGAGAACGCCGTCGTCATCCGCCGGACGAACGAAGTGCAGAAGGTGGCCTCGGAAATCAATAAAGCCTTCACCTAGACCCACAAGACCCAACGGAATTTATCGATCCCGGATGTACTGGAAGTTCAACACACTGACCGCTTGAGGAGAACATACAATGAGCAAACCCATTCCCCAGATCAACTACGACGACCTGCGTCGCCAGTACCCCAAGTCACCGGAACCCTGGACGGGCAATGATGTCTCTGGCCGCCGCGACCTGCCCGATCCGATCCGCGAAAACCTCGGTTCCCGCCGTGTGCCCAAGCTGAGCAACGTGCGCTTCCCGGATGCAGATCCGATTGTGGCGAAGTTCACCGACGAATACCGCCAGTACGGGGTCGATGTGCTGCTGGTCAATCCCCCGTCGCCCGACGGCGGCATCTGGATCCGCAGCCAGCACCGCGTCGGCCGCCGCAGCCGCGAGAACATGATCTGGGGTCAGGTCTCGCTGGCGCAGATGGCCGCCGTGATGCACCCGGATTACACCGTTCACGTCATCGATGCCATCGCCGAGCGCATGTCCTGGCCGGAGTTCGAGAAGAAACTGCGTGAACTCAAGCCGCGCTTCTACGTCACCCAGATGACCGCGCCGACCCTGACCAACGACAACTACGGCTGCTTCCTCGCCAAGTCGATTGGCGCCATCACCATCGCCTTCGGCACGCATGTCACCCCGCTGGCCGTGGAGACCATGCGCCCGCACCCGTCGCTGGATTTGTGCCTGCGCGGTGAGCCGGAAGTCACGCTGCGCGAGGTGGTCGATACCATCACCGGGCAGATCGAATTCGGTGAAGAGACGCTCAAGCTCTATAAGAGCTGCCATGAAGATTGGGAACCCAAAGTCGCCGAGAAGCTGCCCAACAGCGACCACTACGACCTGACGCACGTCAAGGGGCTGGTCTGGCGGCGCGGCCAGGATATCGTCCGCAACCCGGATCGCAACTTCATCCCCAACCTGGATGATCTGCCGCTGCCGATGCACCACCTCCTGCCGCTGGACAAGTACCGCACCCCGGTCATCAAGGGGACGTACCAGTTCATCGTCACCAGCCGCGGCTGCACAGCCGGCTGCATCTACTGCATCAAGCACGTCAGCTATCAGGCCGGTCTGCGCCTCCGCAGCCCGGAGAACGTCGTCGCCGAAATCGAGATGCTGGTCAAGCTGGGCGTCAGCAACATCCACATGTACGCCGACCTGTTCACCGCCAACCGCGATCAGGTCATCGGCATCTGCAAGCTGATCGTCGAGAAGGACTTGAAGATCACCTTCACCTGCAACAGCCGCGTGGACTACATCGACGAAGAAATGCTCCAATGGATGGCGAAGGCCGGCTGCACGGTGATTTCCTGGGGCATCGAGAGCGCCAACGAGGAAATCCTCAAGAAAGCCCGCAAAGGCACGACCGCCGACCGCGCCCGTCAGAGCGTCGGTTGGGCCAATAAATACGGCATCCGCAACCTGGGCTACTTCATCGTCGGGCTGCCGGGTGAAACCCGCGAGTCCATCCAGGAGACCATCGACTTCAGCAAGACGCTGCCGCTCGACCTGGCGATCTTCCACATCGCCGCGCCCTATCCCGGCACGCCCTTCTTCTTCATGGTGATGGAGAACAACTGGTTCCGTCCCGGCACACGCTGGGAGCAGGTCGATATGGATCAGTCCACGGTGCTGCAATACAGCAACCTCAGCGCCGAAGACCTGGAGAAGGAAGCCCGCCGCGCTATGCGCGAGTGGATGTTCCGCCCCGGCCCGATCTTCACTTACCTGAAGTCGCTGCGGAACATCGGCGCGCTGCAATCGGCCTTCAACGTGGCCTTCCAGCAGATCAAGTGGACGCTGTTCCCCAACGCCGCGCACTGAAGACGATCTCAAATTCGATGATCGAGGGGCCGCTTGGCCCCTCTTTCAATTGTGATGGTTTCGTCTTGTGGGCGTTATTTTTATTTGCTATAGTCTGTGGGTCTATTCTGTCCTGTTCTGAGGTCATTCATGCCTCTCGTCAACGCTGATTTAACAACGCCGCCGGATGATCGAGGCTATTCCTGCGTGGTCTGGTTCTCGATTGAAGTGAGCAAGACTCTGTTCGGGAAGCATCAGCACCGCGTTTGGTTTTCGACTGCTTTCAATCCGGTAGACAACGATGATTCATCGAACCCATGTGAAATCTATCGGTCGGTGAGTCGGGCTGTCCTTCAAGATGATGTTGGTAGTAGAATCATACATGACTATCGAATGCAGCTTCTGATCCTGATCCGTGAGGAGCGAGCGGCCGGACATCTGGACACCAGTAGAGCGTCGGAGTACAGGCGCATCATCAAGCGGCAGACCCTCGAATACTTCCAGCCGCAAATCTGGATGCTCGACCTGCCGAAGATTGCGCGGCGCAAATACGGCCGTCCCGATGTGCCGAGACTGAAGCAGGAATGCCGGCAGAATGCGGCGGACGCGGTTTCCCAACGTCCGCCCCAGGAATTGCAGCCAGATGAATACCTGATTCTGGATTTGCAGCCGGATGAGTACGAAGCCGTGATTATTGGGTAAGGCAGGATGCCATGCACAAAGAGCATACCTACGCCAGCTTGAGCGATTTCTACACCGACTTGTGGGGGTATCTGAATACCTTCTTCAACGATACCCGCTGGTTGGACGCGCATCCGAATGGCACATCACCTACGGATCGCTTCAGCCTGCTCGAAAAAAGCTTTGCCGATCTGCAAGCGGAAAGACTCAGCGTCGCGGAGCGTCGGCGAGCAGATCAGGACTTCGAGGCCGCTCGCCATCTGCGCGAAGAGTTCGCCACGCTGATGACCCGACCGAGGGCGAAGGATGACGCCGCTTACAGTCGGTGGCTCAAAGAAGCCGAACAACTGCGGAGTCACGCGCAGGAATTGGGTCTGCGCTATGCGGATCGCACTGCGAAGTGACCTCGATAGCACACTCCACCACTGAGGGCATTCCTGCCCTCAGTGTGTTTTAGCCTCCATCACCGCCTTCACCTGGGCGACCACGATGTCCGGCCGCGTCAGGTGGATGAAGTGGCTGGCCCCCTCGCAGGGAATCCATTCGCTCTGCGGCGAAAGCACCAGCATCTCCCGCAGCAGCGCCTCCCAGAATGACTCCACCTGAGCCGCCTGCGCCTCGCTCAGCCCACCGTACTGCATTGTCTCAGCGATGATGACCGTCGGGTCGTGGTACAGCAGTTTGAGCGGCACAGCCGGGAAATTCCCAGCCGCGTACAAGGCAGTCGTGTTGGCCGGGTCATGCGCCAGACGATATTCCTCCAGCGCCGTGGAATACAGCGATGGCCGCTGCATGTGCTGCCAGATGGTGTTCACCACCTCTGGCGATGGATTCCGCATATAGTAGAACGGTGGCGACTGTTTGATGAGCCGTTCGAGCAACCGCAGCAATCCCAAGCGCGCGGCGATGCTCCCGGTCTTGAGCGTCGGGGATTTATCCACGCCGCTGCCCGCGTAGACTTCTGGCGGCAGTTCCGCCTTCCAGCGATTGTCTTCCGGCGACAGTGGATCGAGCAGAACGACTCCGGCCACCTGATCGGGATAGGCACGGGCAAAATGCTGGATATACAGTCCACCCTGCGAATGCCCCACCAGCACATATGGCCCCGGCACTCCCAGCGCGTCCAGCAGCTCGCGCAGTTCGGCGGCAATCTGCCCGCTGGTGCGGGGATGCGGACTGGCATCGCTCCAACCATACCCGGCGCGGTCATAGGTAATCACCGTGCTGTTTTGGGCCAATTCATCCTGGATCGTCCACCATTCCGCTGAAAGGGCGCTCAGCCCGGTTTCGATCACCACCACCGGCCCGCCTGTCCCCTGAACCCGAACGTACCACTCGGCGTCGCCGACTCGTACCCGTTTGCCCGGCGCGGCGGGATGGTCGAACCAGCGTTGAAAGGTCCACCCGCTCCAGACGATGTAGGTGGCGACGAGCGCGATCAACCCGATGACCATGGTGAGTCCCAGCGGCATAGCAAGCCTATCCTTTCAAATCGGATAAAGCGTCCGATGACAACAGAGGTCATTCTAGGATCAACTTTCCAGGAAATCATCGCTCTTCTGGCGAGGAACCGCTCCGACCTTTGGTGGAGAATCCTGGTCATGGGTGCGGGTTCGGTTTGATTCTCGTGAATCTTGGTTCTAATCTTCTATCCTTCGTGCCCGAAACACTTCCCGAAAGGTAATTTTTAGGCCGTCCACTGATAATCCGTCAATAGGCCAAAAGGCCGGATTAGGTTTGCATTTCTGACCCACCCCATCGAAGGCATGGGCAGCCCGGTTGGTGACACCAATCACCGGAAAAGGACGGCATGATGAAACGCCTCCATTTGACACGATCCAAATTAGTTCTGTTACTGATCCTCCTTTGTCTTGTTGTTCCCATTTCAAGCCTGCTGCCGAGCGTCGCCGCCACCGCCACGACCAATGGCGCCTGCGCGGTTACGCCGGACAAGGTGGACGGCCAGGGCTTGAACGTGACCGGCTTCGGCCTTTCCGTCACGCAGCTTGGCCTGAACGTCACCCAGTTGGGGCTGAACGTGACCGGCTTCGGCCTGTCCGTCACGCAGTTCGGGCTGAATGTGACGCAGTTCGGCACGCCGGAACAAATCGCCGCCGACATCATCAAGAACCCGCTCACCCCAGCCTGGCTCACCAGCCAGCTTCCGACGGTGGCGGGTGGATCAGGCTACAACGGCACGCCCACAGCCGTCCTGATCGTGGATGACTTCAGCGCCCCGACCGCCCACGGCTTCGATGTCCGCAAGGTCTTCGATGAGCTGTACGCGGCGGTGGACAGCAGTGATGATGGCCTGGTCAACAGCAGCCCGAACATCAGCCTGCGAAACATCGACATCAGCGTCGAGAACATCGGCTTTGAGTCGACCGCGATTGCCAACGCCATTCGCGCGGCTGTCGATGCCCTCAAGCTGCAAGGCTTCAAGCACTTCGTCATTAACATGAGCTTCGGCCTGCTCCCGTGCAGCAGCACCACTGATGTCACGCTCACCGACAGCGGGACAGGTCAGCAGTTCCGCGTCACCAACGACTTCAGCTACGATGCCTTTGAAGCCGCCCGCGATCAGGCACTCAACAACAAGACCAAACAGGTCTTCCCCGTGCTGGAATGCGTGGCGAAGAACACCAATGGCACATTTACGGCCTACTTCGGCTACGAGAACAAGAACCCCGTCTCGGTGACGATCCCCGTGGGTGACGACAACCGTTTCCTGCCCCATGCTCCGCAGGATCGCGGCCAGCCCAGCGTGTTCGGCCCGGGACGACGCCAATTCGTCTTCAAGGTGGACTTCGACGGCAAGAACATCGTCTGGCAGTTGAAAGGCCCTGATGGCAAGGGACGGACGGCCACAGCCAGCTCCAACCCGACTATGGACTGCAAACGTCGTGGGATCACCCCGCCACCCAATGGAAACATCACCCTCGCGCCCATCGGCTACGGCGTGACGCAGTTCGCTACGCAGACTCTCGGCGTGCCGCAGAACTTTGCCGATGAATATCTGAACTATCTGTCTACGCAGCCCCAGGACGATCCGATTTCGGGTTTGCAGGCACTCCTGCGGCGCTACCTGCAAGAGAGCTTCGCTGACGGCCAGAGTTCGGCTCCAGGCAGCAACTTCGCTGTGATCCCGGTGGCGGCGTCGGGCAACTTCCGTAATCTCTTCGGCGGACTGCCGCTTCAACCCGCCTTCTTCCCGGAGACGATTGCCTCCGGCGCGACGCTGGGCGACTTCGGCGCCCGCTGGACGCTCTCGCACGACGGCAACCTGCTGGCTCCGGGCGCGGGTTACGTCTTCGAGCGGGATTCGAGCGGCAAGATTCTCCGCATCGGCGCGGGCACATCCTACGCCGCGCCGTATGTGAGTATGCTCTCGGCGCTGTGGCTGACCTACGATGACGCCTGCACGTTCGGCAATGGTCTGCCGCCGCTGGTCAGCACCAGCCGCATCAAGAGCGCCAACACCATCGTGCCGCAGGGCAGCACCTCGCCGCTCGACTGCGCCAAGCCGACCGAAGAGGTCGAAGCCGATCTCGTAGTGACCAAGGACGGCCCGTCCGGGTATGTCACCATCGGCGGGAACGTACAGTACAGCATCACCGTGACCAACAACGGCCCCGGCACGGCCAAGAGCGTGTCGCTCACGGACACCCTGCCAGCCGGCACATCGCTGGTCAGCATCACCTCGACGGGCGCGTCGTGTGTGGGGACAACGTGCAGCCTGGGCGACATGACCAATGGGCAGACGATCACGCTCACGCTGACGACCACCACACCCACGACGGCCGGCAAGATCACCAACCGCGTCTCGGTCAGTTCGACCACGGTCGATCCGGTGAATACCAACAATGAGGCCAAGGCCGATACCGATGTCAAGGCTCCTTCCCCGGTCAGCCCGGTGCTGGAATGTGTCAGCGACCGGGGCGATGGGCAGTATGTAGCCTACTTCGGCTACAACAACCCCAACAGCGTCCCTGTGACCATCCCCATTGGGATGAA
>JAEUQZ010000152.1 GCA_016788965.1 Anaerolineae bacterium
ACTCGGTATAGACGCGCGAACGCTGGTAGAAGACATCGGGGTCGGGCTGGCCGAGGGCGATGGTCTGGGTGAAATCGGCCAGAGCCGCTTCCAGATCGCCCAGGCCGACCAGAGAACGTCCCCGGTTGTAAAAGGCGTTGGCGCGGGCGGGATTGATGCGGATCACTTCGCTGAAATCGGCGATGGCTTCCTCGAACTGCCCGTTGAGGCGGTAGAGCCGTCCGCGCTGGTAGATCGCGTCTTCGTAGTCGGGTAGCAAACCGATGGCGGTGTTGAAGTCTTCAAGAGCGCCTGCGGTATCAGCCAGAGTGACCTTCAGCCGCGCCCGTTCATAGTAGAGTTCGGCGTTATCCGGCAGCAGGCCGATGATGGTGTCGAAGTCGGCCAGCGCCTTCTCGCCCTCGCCGACCGAAGCCCAGGCGTTGGCGCGGTAGCGATAGGCGTCGGTGTATTCCGGGGCCTGTTCGATGACCGCCGTGAAATCGGCGATAGCGCCCTCGAAGTTGCCGCTGCTCAGGCGGGCCTGCCCCAGGAGCAGCCGGGCGTCCATATCTTCAGGGCGGCCTTCCACGACGCGCTCGAAATCCGAGATAGCGGCGGGGAAATTGGCGAGGCGGTAGTAGGCGATGCCGCGATAGAAGAAGCTGCCTTCGTCTTCCGGATCGATCCGAACGGCCTCGGTGTAATCGGTGATGGCTTCCTGGTAGCGTTCGGCTTCGACGAGGGCGCGGCCGCGGCGGATGTATCCCTCGACTCCGCCGGGGTTCAGGCGGATGACCTGGGTGAAGTCGGCGATGGCACGGGGCAGATCGCCGAGGGACTGCCAGGCGCGTCCACGGGCAGAATAGGCATCTTCGTAGGTGGCGTCCAGGTCGATGGCTTTCGAGAAGTCGTCGATAGCAGCCTGAGCCTGGCTGTTGAGCAACTGGGCGCGGCCGCGCAGGAAGTAGGCTTCCGGATTGTCCGGGGCCAGGTTGATCGCCAGCGTGTAATCAGCGATACCTTCGGCATACTGATTGGAGTCGGTGTAAATACGACCGCGCAGCAGAATGGCATCGACATTCCGGGGGTCAAGGTCGAAGACGATGGCAAGATCGGCCAGCGCGCCGGGGGTGTCACCGGTTTCGCGGAGGACGAGGGCGCGGCGGTGATAGATATCCGGGTTTTGCGGATCAAGCTCGATAGCGCGGTTGAAGTCTTCCAGCGCAGCGTCGAAGCGCGACAACTGGCGGCGGGCTTCGCCGCGCTGGTAGTAAGCGATGGCATTGGCGGGCTGGGCATCGAGAACAACTGTGAAATCTTCTTCCGCCCCCATCCAGTCGCGGGTGGAGAGACGCACCAATCCGCGATTGAAAACGTAGTTGAGGCTGTCGGGATTGAGCCGCATCGCGGTGGAGAAGGATTCGACTGCGCCGGGGGTATCCAGCAGGATGTTGCGGACGTATCCCAGATAAGCGTAGACGACATCCAGAGCCAGAGCCGAGGCCCGATTCTCGTCACTGTTGATGGTTCGCAGTGCCGTCACCAGGAGGGTCTGGGCGCGTTCGTACTGGCGGTTGAAGACGGCCAAGATGCCAGTCATGACCTGGACGGCATACAGGCCGTCATCGGCGGAGGCGATGGTCATCTGGAAGGCTTCGACATCCAGGTCGAGCTTCTGCTTGGGGGCGATGATCGGCTGCGGCTTCTTCTCGGCGGGCGGCAGGACGACGTTGATCCGCAGGATGAAATCATCCACCTCTGGGAAGACGATCATCGAAGCGTTGGTTTGTTCGAGCAGCGCCCGGCCAACCGAGCGATCCGAGATGGGACGGGCCAGCGTACAGACCGTTCCGGCTCCCGCCCCGGAGAGCGCGGCTTGAATCTGGCGCACCTGATTCATGATGGCGCTGCCCGATTCACCCGCTTCAGGCGCGAGCGGCGCGATGATGAGCAGGACTTCGCCTTCAGGGGCGGGCGGACAGGAGGTCTGGGTCAAAGGCTGGGGCGACGGAGCGGGTGTGCCCTCGGCAGCCTGCTCGATGCTGCGGGAGTTCGATGCCGCCTGGGCGTCAGCGCCGGGGAACGCGCCGAACAGGAGCAGGCCGATCAGGGCGGCCAGCAGGAGTCCGGGGCGAAGTTTCCAATCCCTCTGATTCATGTTTCTCATCTACTGCCTGCCTCATTTGGTGATTGGGCTGGACGACACCGGAGTCGTCTCTACGTTGTATTCTAATGGAAAACAAAAACGCGGACGCGCCGGGGCGCATCCTGTGGAGTGTTCACCCTCAGATGTTGTGATCCTGCATGGTGCTGCGCCCGTTGAGGCTGACGTTGGCGGTAGCCGCTCCCATGATCCGGTTGGCGAGGAAGGCATTGCGCTCCTGTTCGTGACCGCGGACGCCAGCGGTCTCGTCGATGCCGAACTGGGCGCGGATGTCGCCCCGGCTGATGACGTTGTTGTTGGCGACCATACAGTCGGTCGCGCCGGAGGTCTCGGTGTCATCCAGGACGATTTCGCTGTAGGTATTGTGCTGCTTCTGGCCGTTTTCGCGGACGAGGTTGCCGATGACCGTCGTTCTGGCCCCGCCGCGAACACGGATGCCGTTCTGCTGGTTGCGGAGGACGGTGTTGTTGAAGAAGGTGTTGTCGTTCACCTCGATGCTGTACAGGCCGTCTCCGCCGTTTTCCCGCGCCAGATTGCCAACCACCTCATTGGAGTGCGAGCCGTTCTGGATGGTGAAGCCGTTGCCCTTGTTCTCGTAGGCGAGGTTCTGGCTGAGGATGCAGAAGCTCGATTTGGTGACGAGGTTGAAGCCGTGGCGGTCGTTGTTGAAGGCGACGCAGCCTTTGACGATGCTGGTCTGTACGCCGTCGAGCGTGAACCCGTCCAGGCCGTTGTGGTGAGATACACAATCCACAATCGTCAGGCGGGTGACGACTTCATGCGGGTCGAAGCCGTAGTCATGGAAGTGATGCGCTTCGACGCGCAGGCAGGAGATGTCGTAGTCGGACATCGGCTGGTCAGGGATGACGCCGCAGTAGAAGCCGACCTGTTCGGCTTCGGCCTGATTATCACGATTGCCGTCCAGCGTCAGGTCGCGGACGCAGACGTAGCGCGTGCCACGGCCGTAGGGCGTCCGCACGAGACCGACGATGCGGGTGTTGTTGTTGTCGGCGATCTTGAGGACAGTCGTGCCCATGCCGGCCCCGGCCAGAGTGATGCGGTCGGTGAGCAGGATGGACTGCGAGAGGATGTAAGTGCCGGGCGGGATGAAGACCGTGCCGCCGTCGAAGCTGGCCGCGTTGACGGCAAGCTGGATGGCGTCAGTGTCATCGGTACGGCCATCGCCGCGCGCGCCGTAATCCTGAACGTTGAAGATCATGGGGTAACTTTCTCCGCTGCCCGGCGATCAGGCATTCATGGCGCGAATGGCGGTGACATCGTTCATGGCGAAGTCGCTGGTGGCCGCGCCGTTGACCCGGTTGGCGAGGTAGGCGTTGCCGACCTGCAGAACGTTGCCGTCGCCTGGCGTTTCACGAATGCCGTAACGGGCGCGGATTTCCTTGTTGCTGGTGATGTGGTTGGACATGATGGCGCAGTCCACGGTCGGGATCGCCCCGTCGTCATCGACGAAGATTTCGCTGAAGCGGTTGTGTTCGCTCTGGGAGTTATCCCGGATGCGGTTGCCGACGATGGTGGTGCGGGCGCAGCCGCGCAGCCGGATGCCATTCTCCAGATTCTCGGCAATCATGTTGTTGGAGATCACATTGTCGTTGACGCCGATGCAGTACATCCCATCGCCGATGTTCTTGTAGGCCATGCAGCCGGTGATATGGATGTCGAAGGAGCCGTTCTGGATGGTGAAGCCGTTGGAGTTGTTCTCGTAGGCGATGTTCTGGTCGAGGATGACGTTGCGCGAACTCGTGATGACGTTGAAGCCGTGGC
This sequence comes from Anaerolineae bacterium, assembly GCA_016788965.1. GTDB lineage: Bacteria > Chloroflexota > Anaerolineae > Aggregatilineales > Phototrophicaceae > CFX2. The sequence continues at coordinate 3,929 of JAEUQZ010000152.1, forward strand.
GGATGTTGTTGAAGGCGATGCAGCCGCGCACGACGCCGTTGATGATGCCGTCCACGGCGAAGCCGTCGCGGACGTTGTTATGGCTGACGCACTCGATCAGAAACAGGCGGTCGGTCAATTCGTGCGGGTCGAAGCCGTAACCCTGAAAGCTGTGAGTCTCGACGCGCCAGCAGACGACATCCTCGTCGGGTGGGCGGACATCGGATTTGACGCCGGCGAAGAAACCGAATTGCAGCCCGGAAGACTGGTTGGCGCGGTTGCCATCCAGGGTGAGGTCGCTGACGCGGACGTTGGTGAGTGCCTGGTCGCTGCGGCCAATCTGGGTGCGGATGACACCGATGATATCCACGCCGACTTCATCACGGACTTTGAGGGTGGTCGCGCCCATGCCATCGCCGAAGAGCGCCGTGTGGCTGAGCATCTCAATCGAGGCCGAGACCAGATACACCCCGGCGGGCACATAGACCGAACCGCCGCCGGCGGCGAAGGCCGCATTGACAGCGGACTGGATGGCGAAGGTATCATCGGTCGCGCCATCGCCGACCGCGCCGAAGTCCCGCGCGTTGAGGGCCAGTCCGCCAGGATTGGTTCCGGGCGGCGGCTGAATGGCTGGGCTGAGGCCGAAAGGAAGCGTGGCGGCCCCAGCCGCCATCGTCTTCAGGAAAGCGCGTCTGTCCATAGATTGCATCAGAAAACTGATCCTCGAATTGAATTACTGGGCTGAATCACCGGGGATGGCCGCCTTAGCGACCAGGACATCGGTGATGATGGATTCAGCCAGCGCGATCTGGTCATAACCCCAGAAGGGAACCAGCGTGTCATCCGCGCGGACGATGGCCCCCATCACCGACGTGTCGATGAGCAGGGTTGTCCGCTCCAGTGCCAGGGCTGCCAGATGCGCGCCGGGTTCGGTCGCGCCGGTCGCCACAATCATATGACGATCCGAGTTCCAGGGCGAATCGCTCGTCCAGATGAATCCGGAGTCCAGCGTGGGCAGGATGGCATCGATGCCGACGCCGGTCAACTGGTTGGCCTGACGGCTGAGCAGATCGCTGAGCGCCTGACGCTGCACCGATCCGAGGACGATGATGTTGGCGGTCATCAGTACATCCTCATCCAGCGCGGAGGGGGTCATCACTCGCAGCGAAGTCGAGGGATGGCCGTTGGCTCCCAGGAAAGCCACCAGGCGCACCAACTGGTTGAGTTCGGCCTCGGTAGGCGCATCCGGGATGATGATAGCCGTCGGTGTGGCCGTTTGCATCGACAGGAAGGGGAACGGATAGCTCGCCAGACTGAAGGGTTCGGGCTGGCGTTCGCCCCAGGACAGCGTGGCATAAGCATCGACCTGCTGCCAGAGGCGGATGACCGCAACTTCCGGGTTGGTCATGGCGCTGGCCGGGAAGGACAGGCTCAGGACAAGCGGCTTCTGCGGATTGGCAGCGACGATCTCGGCGGCAGGAGCCAGCGAAATCGTGAGCGGTTGCGCGGCGGACGGATCGAGCATCAGAATGCCGATGAACGTGCCGTTGAGCGTGACGGTGATGGGCGTGCCGTTTTGCAGCAGGGGCAGGCTGGCGCTGTCGATGTGCAGCGTCAACTGGGCTGGATCGATGTTGTTGGTGACGATCAGCGTGTACTGACGCTGGAATTGTCCCGACTCATCCGGGGTGGTGTCGATAGTGTGGTCAAGCTGCTCCAGGCGGATGCTGGCCGGACCGCCGGTGCTGACTGTCTGGAAGAACGCTGTGCCCAATTCCTGTTCCATCATGGCGCGAGCGCCTTCGACATTCAGGATTTGACCCCGCAGGCGGTACATCTGATTGGGATCGGCCCCGGCCAGGACGATCACGTCGGTGACATCCCAGGGGGCGCGGGCGATGCGGATGGGGTCTTCGCCCGTTTCGGCGAAGGGTTCGGTATCCATGAGGCGGTCGCCCTGACGGGGATAGTCGTACATGCTGGCGACGACGCTGGCGATGTAACCCTCGGCGGGCGGGCGGCCCACGGCGATCAGATTGGAGATTTCGACTTCAGCTTCGGTCAGGCTGGAGGTCTTGACGACGCGGATGAAGTCGGCCTGCCGCGTGATCTCTTCCCCCATGCGGACAATATCCGGCAGCGCGGCGTTCAACTGGTTCAGGTCGGTCGGGTCAGCGATGGCGATGAAGGTGGTACGCTGCTCGCCGAAGACCACCGGAAGCACTTCCAGCCCATCCTGGCCGGGCCGGTAGAAGTGGCCGGCTTCGGCCACGCCGGGAATATCGGCCATCCAGACATCCTGCGAGCGGAAGGCCACGACGCCGAGGACGACCATGAGGACCGCAGTCGCGCCGCGATAGGCGTTGGTCAGCAGCATCTTGGAGAGGTCTTTAGCCTTCTGTCCGGCTCCGCGCGTCAGCCAGCCGGTCTCCCAGAGGGTGACGAGGGCATGGACTTTGACGACCGAGAGGAAAATGGAAAAGATCGAATAGGCGGGCACAACCCAGAAGCGCTTGGTTTCCAGCAGGTAGGGATAAATCTTGATGCCGCGACTGAGGATCCACCAGGTGGCGAGGATGCCCGCTGAGAGGTAGTGCTGAGTCAGGATCAGGATGCTCATGTACCAGATCGCCAGCGCGAGCGTGAAGGTACTCATCATCCGGTCGAGGGTGTAGAACATCATGACCGGGTTGCGAACCATCCAGGGCTTGCGCTGGAAGATAGCCCGCAGGTCGGAGAACCACGAGTTCCGCGCCCAGCGGAGGCTCTGTGAAATGTAAACGCGCACGCTGGATTCTGGCCGGGTGTAGACTTCGCTGTCAACGATGACGGCAGTTTTGTAACCGGCGTCCTGCAAGAAGGTGGTCAGGCACTTGTCTTCACCGCCGCCGGTCTTGCGGATGCCGAGCCACTGCTCGTTGATGAGATTGGCGCTGATTTCCTTGAGCGGCCCGGCGAGGTAAGCCGAGCAGCGACCGCTCAGGCAGGACATGTAACCGCCGACGGCCTGCCCCGGCGCTTCAATGTGATAGCGGAGCTTGAGGCGAATGTCGAAAAGGTGGTGCATCAGGTTCGACGGCTGGTAGACGCGCTGCTTGACGGTGACGCCGCCGATGCCGGGTTTGCTGAACGTCTCCAGAATGGACTGCTTGACGCCTTCGCCGAAGATGGTGTCGCTGTCCATGCAGATGATGATGTCCATGCCCTCCACCATGGCGATGGCGGCTTTGAGACCTTTGCGCTTGCCCTTCTCGTAGACGATTTCCCAGCGCACATCGATCTCGCCAGCGTGTTCCTGGGCGAAGCGGTCGGTCAGAGCCATGTTGTCATGTTCGCCCTGGTCGAAGGTGATGCACACCTGATCGATGCGTTCGCGCAGGAGCGAATCCAGCACCTTCTGGAAGGTTTCCGGCGGCTCGCCCTTGACCGTCATCGCCGCGCCGACCAGCTTGTAGGGCAGTTCGCCCGTGGCCTTGATGTCGCGCCAGCGTGAGGACAGAAGCAGCTTAAACAGCCATGCTCCGTGGCGGATCGCGCCGATCACCCCAAAAGGGATGAGTGCAATGAGCGCTGAAATCACATCTTGAGACATGGGCTTATCAACCTACCATTCCGTTACGAATTCACTCTCGACAGAGGCCAACCGCTCACTCACTGCGGTCGGAAGATGGTGTTTCATGAGGGAAAGCGGGGTAGGTTATGTTGCCCCGCTTTCCCTCAGTTCGATCACCCGGAGACGCCCCACGCGGGGTTAGTCGCCGGCCAGCGCGGTTCCTTCTTCCGCATCGAAGCGGAAGGGCATGACCTTCGGCAGGTGCTTGACGGCCGCCTTTTCCGGGGCAGACGCGGCTTCAGGACGCTCGTCGTAGCCAAGATGTCCGTTAGCCTGAGCGACAGCGCCGTTGGTCGCGGCGATGGCGGCGGCATCTTCTCCAATCCAGGGTGTGACCGGCTTGGGCGCGTTCTTCTTGTTGACGGCTTCCTGGTACTGGTCAAAGGCGGCGAGGGCCTGACCGCGCAGCTTGGCGGCGTTCATGCGGCGGAAGCCACCCTTGACGGGTTGGGGCACCGCGCCCTTCTCAGCCAGATCGATGAACATGTCGTTGACGGTACGGGTGGCGGCCAACTGCGGCATTTCGATGCCTTCCTGCTTCGCCAGAGCAAGCGTAGCAGCCACATCCTTGGGCAGGCATTTGCCGCCATAGGGGAAGCCGCTGGCCGTGCCGTACCAGCGATTCAACGCGCCTTCGCTCATGCGGATGGCGAGGTCGATGGCCTGCTGGCCGTCGATGTCCATCTGCTTCAGCATCAGACCCATCTGGTTGAAGTAGGAGATGATGGTGGCGTTGTAGGTGTTGACGATGACCTTGCTGGCCTCGGCCACATCCACGGGAACCACCGACATCAGGCGGTCGCGTTCCGGGCCGAGTTCGGCGCCGAGCATCTGCACGAGGGTCTGCCCGGTGCGTTCATCGAGCGCGCCGATCACGACCTGCCAGATGTTGGATTCGTCTTCGTTGGCATCGGTCTCGCGCAGGATTTCGGGCATGTGAGCGTAGCCGAAATGGACGCCAGCCTTCAGCCCGGAGTGGCTTTCCAGGCGCGGGATGATCTCGCGCTCGGAGAGCTTGGGCAGCATGGTGCTCCGCATGACGACCATCGGGTAGTAGCCTTCAGCCACGCGCTTTTTCAGCCAGGGGCCGATGACCTTCAGTCCTTCGCGCATGTAATCCAGGAAGATGGAGCCATCGATTTCAGACTGAGGGGTCGAGATGGCGACGAAGAGCATATCGGCGGTGCAGGCCATGAAATCACTCATGTGTTCGGCGGCAATACCCTGGGCGCGGAGCTTACTGATGGTCTCCGGATTCACGTCATAGCCGGTGATGGTGTATCCCCGGTTGTGCCAGGTGTGCAGGATGCCCTGCCCGACCACCCCGCTGCCAACTACAGCGAGTTTGATCTCGTGTTTCATGATGTATTCCCCTGTTTCCCACTCAACGGTTTTTCAGGTCCGTCTGGAACAGGACCATTCCAGACTCCCGCACACCCTGGGCTTCATCAGGGCGTTGTATTCCCTTCACTGTTTTGAAACACAAAGGATGTGACCGAGTGGTCCATCCTGTTATGGGTTCTGCCGGTTTTGTTTTCGTCGAGTTCAGCAGTCTGTGAAGGGTAAGCTGTGCATTCCGCACTGCTTACGACGTGGAACTCCTTGAAAAGTTGCGGTCTGTTTTCAATCGGGTCAGTCTCTCCCCCAACCCTGTCCTTGTGACGACCGCATTACAAAACGTTGCAGAATTGCCGTCAGAATACTGAGGCAGCCTAACAGTCAACTAAAGACACAAGCATCGCAATTGAGGGCTAGAATGCACATTTTTGAGGTTTTTCCACGACTAAAGTACTGCTTGACAGGTCAAAACACACCCAGACATTACAAATATGATAGGTCAGGCGGCTCCAGGGGATTTACGAATTTAAGGAGTCGGTGAGTATTCGGTTAGATCATGAAAATCGTGCAGGCGAATCGCCCTGCAAGACTGGATTTGTGGCGGCCTTGCAGTTTACGTAACGCAGGCTTCATCTGTAGCAGCGTTCTTGAGGGCATCGCGGTTGACGCGGCTATCGCCGCTTTCCTCGATGCAGTTGCCCCGAATCAGCGCGATTTCGGCGGGCAGCGGCTCGAACAGGGCGTTGATGCCAAAGCGGGCGTTATAGCGAATGATGTTGCCCATGACGACGTTGCTGCGCCCGCTTTGCTCGGTGTCGGCGCTGCCGGGGCCGAGGCGGATGCCGCTGCCGGCGTTATCTTCGATGCGGTTGTTGACAATCAGGTTATCGTGCCCGTTGACGTTGATGCCGCCGCTTTCAGGGTCGCTGGTCTGGTGGGTACAGTGGTTGCCCTCGACCAGATTGAAGGCGGCGTTCTCCTTGATATCGATGCACTCGCTGCCGGTTCCATCGGCGAGGCCGAGGTTGAAGGTGTTGCCGATGATCCAGTTGAAGCGGGTCTGGTCATCGGGCTGATGACTGGCGGTGGAGCCGATGTAGATGGCCTCGCGATTATCGCCGGTGCTGCCGCCGCCCACCCGCCCGCAGTATTCAAAGCGGTTGTTCATGATGACGTTATGGGTCGCGTTCAGGCGGAGGCGGACGCATTCCTCGCGGGCATTCCGCAGGACGAGGTTAGAAAGAGTCAGCCGGGTGACATCGGGCGCGGCGACGTAAACCAGTTTCTTGCGGTAGTCGCCGGGGGTGTATTCGCCATCGATGCTGAAGCCGGTCAGGGTGATGTTCCCGGTGAAGACCTCGACGATGTAGGTATCGCCCGCGCCGACCAGGATCGCAGCGGGTGATCCGCTGATGGTGATGGGAGCGGCGCTCTGAAGGCAGTCGGGGCGGTTGAGGTCGAGGTCTTCTTCATAGCGCCCATCCTGAACCTGGATGGTGCTGCCACAGGGAACCTGTTCCAGCGCGAATTGCAGCGTTCCAAAAGCCGTGGCCTGGCTTGCGGCTGAATGAGGCGCATCCTTGCCGCCCGGCGCGACGACGTAGACCGGTAGGGCGTCGGCGGCGAGTCCCGACGGCTGTGGGCTGACGAGGGTCGCCAGCAGCAGGGCGAAGACGACGAGCATGATTCGGGAGGCGAGCGGCTGAAGGTTCATGGGATGGGTAGGTGACAACTCGCCGCCCTAAAGGGCGAGGCTTCCCAGACTACGCACAGCCTCGTGGCTCACGTTCGCGTCTGGCGGCGGTGTCCCCGCCGACTTGAATGCTAAAGACAGAATATTCCGGGCAGCATTCTCATCCCGGTCAAGCACTAAGGAACAATTCGGACACTCATGTACACGAACGCTCAAATCTTTCTCAACCAGAGACCCGCATCCACTGCATCCCTGCGATGTGTAAGCCGGGTTGACCAAAACCACCGCGCCACCAGCTTTTACAGCTTTGTAGCGCAGCAGAGATTGGAACGCGCCGAGTCCAGCATCGTGAGCGCTCAGGGACAGGTGTCGGTTGAGAGTCATGAAACTCAGATTGAGGTCTTCGAGAGCCACAAGACCGTAGGTATTAACCAGCCAGTAGGTCAACTTGT
>JAEUQZ010000153.1 GCA_016788965.1 Anaerolineae bacterium
GCACCGCCACCAACCGCGCCCTGATCGACTACGGCCCCAACCGCCGTGAAGCTGCCGCGCCCGTCGATATCGTCGAGCCGCGTCTGGCGCTGACCAAGACCTTCATCCCCCGTGTTGAAGGCCGCGGCCATGAACTCTTCATGACCCTCGAACTGGTCAACACGGGCGGTTCCACCGCCTACAACGTCGGCCTGGATGACCCGCTGAACATCGGCCTGTGCCTGAACCGCGTCACGGTGGATACCGCCGCCGCCCTGGGCAGCACCGTCAGCGATGCTTCGACGCTCGGCTGCGGCGGTCGCGTCAACCTCGGTATCGACCAGCTTGCCCCCGGCGACCGCATCCGTGTCACCGCCGAACTGCAAATCGATCCGGCGCTCAGCCTGATCCCGCAGTCCATCCCCAACACCGCCGAGACGGTCTACCAGTCCATGCCCCCCGGCCATCCCGACGCCGCCCTGGGACGCCGCTACCGCGCCAGCGCGGGCGATACACTCCTGGTGGATCAGCCGACGCTGACGCTCACGAAGGTCGCGGAACCGACCCGCGTCCGCGCGGGCGGCCTGCTGACCTACACCCTGACCGTCACCAACATAGGCGACCCGGCCATCGACGCCTACGAAGTCCTCGTCACCGATACCCTGCCGGATACGCTCAGCCTGATCTCGGCGCGGCCTGCTCAGGGAAGCTGCTCCAGCAGCGGCCAGACCCTCACCTGCGCCCTCGGCACGCTCCTGCGCGGAACCAGCACGACCATCGTCATCGAGACGCGCGTGGCGGCGACGGCCGTCCCCAACAGCCGCATCGTCAACCGCGCCCTCGTCCGCAGCCTGGAAGGATCGCAGGCGGAGGCTGAAGCCGCCGTCCTGATCCTGCCGGATGACACCTGCCAGGCCGGCTGCCCCGACGTGCAGTTGTATCACAGCGACCGCGCCGGGAACTGGGACATCTTCCGCCTGGGCGCGCCCATCCTGCCCGGCACGCCCGACGCCAACCCGAACCTCACCCAGAACCCCGCCGATGATGTCGAGCCGAGCCGCTCGCCCGACGGCCGCTGGATGGCCTTCGCCAGTAACCGGGACGGCAATTGGGAAATCTACGTCGCGCCCATCGATGGCAGCCCTGAACAGGCCGTCCGCGTCACTTACAACACCATCGCCAGCGACACCGACCCCGCCTGGGGGCCGAGCGATCACCTCGTCTATGAATCCAACCGTGACGGCAATTGGGAGTTGTATCTCTTCAACCTCCGCACCGGGCAGGAAACCCGTCTGACGGACAATCCCGCCGATGACCTGAATGCCTTCTGGTCGCCGGATGCAACCCGCGTCCTCTTCCAGAGCAATCGCTCCGGGCGCTGGGGGCTTTACGAACTGAACCTCGTCAGCGGCGGTCTGCGCCCCCTGAGCGATGGCACAGCCGATGAGGTCGATGCCGCCTACTCCAACAGTGGCACGCGCCTCCTCTTCCGCGCCATCACCCCGGCGGGCAGCGTCATCATGACCATGAACGCCGACGGCAGCGGCCGCCAGACCATCAGCGCCCCGGACGCCCATGCCGCCAACGCCGTCTGGTCGCCGGATGATCGCCTGATCGCTTACCAATCCGACCTGGATGGCGACCTGGACATCTACATCTACGAACCCGCCACAGGCCAGACCCGCAAGCTGACCGATAACAGCATCGCCGACTACGCCCCCACCTGGCGCTGCGGAACCGAGCGCGTCCTCTTCACCTCCGAGATCACGGGCAGCCCCGAAGTCTTTGAGGCCGCCGCCCGCTCCCTGGATGCCCCCGGCATCGATGTTTTGGACGAAGCCGCCCAACTGACCAATCACCCCGGCCAGGACATCTATCCGCTGGGCGCGCCCGGTGAAGAGAATGCCAGCCTGGAAGGTCGCCTGCCTGCTGATCCCGCCGCCGAGATCGGCCACACGTCCATCGTCCGCCCCGACCGGACGGTCACGCCGCCGGATGTCAGCGGGATCGAACCGGCCCCCTGGCAGTCGATCACCACCTGCCTGCCGCTGGCGGGTGAACCCCCGGTCTACAACCTCGACCGCTTCCCCACCCGCTGAAACAAAAACAGCCGGACTCCTCATCGAGTCCGGCTGTTCTCTTTTGTGTCTCGCCTCCCTCAAAAACCGTCTTGGTAGGGACGCCATTCTTCGCGTCCGGGATTACATCCCTCCGTATGATCTCTGCGTCCTTTGCGTCCTCTGCGGTTCAATTCGTATTGGATATTCGTCTTTGGGTGTGATGCCAGACATTCCGAGTCTACCGCTGATCCTCTACCGTCCGCTCGCCTTCCGCCCGGATGCGGCCGCCCCGTCGTCGGCTTCCTCGTCGCCCAGCAGTTCGTCCAGTGACATGCGTTGGAGGCGGTTCTCCGCCAATGCCGTCCGCAGTTCGTTGCTGATCTCGCCGTCTTCGGTCATGTGCCGCCGCATCGCCCGTTCATCCGATTCCTGCCAACCGAAGCGGTGCGTCGCCAGCGGCATCCCGTCCGCGCTGATGCGAAGCTGCCAGTTGTCCCGCAGCGCCTGCGCGTCGTGGATCGGCAGCCGTGCCGCCGGGGTAATCAGGTTTCGCCCGCGGTCGAGTTGGTGGATTTCCTCATGGACGAACAGGATTTGCCCGTCGCTGTCGATCAACTCGAATTTGATGCGTCCCGCCGCCCGCCGCGACAGCCGAAGCTGCACGAACGGCTGGATGTAATCGGCATCATCCGGGATATCCCCGTTGCGGTAGATGACCGGCTCCAGATCGCTCTTGAAGACCATCAACCCGATGTCCACAGGCAGCACCTGGAGTTCGTCAGGACTCAGCCCGGCGCGTTCCACCGCCCGCAGCGCATGAGCATAAATTTTCTCCGAGCCGGCCTGCCGAGGCAGATCGTCTTCTTCGGGAAAGTACGGCTCCTCATCGAGCGCCTCACCCGTCCGTCGTGGCGTGGACGAGAACAAACTGGAGATATCGAAATTGGCGTTCTGGTTGTACTGCCGCCAGAGCAGCGCCCCACCCAGCAGGATCAGCATCAGCGCCGGGAAGGACTCGCTGGCGAAGGCGGCCAATCCCGCCACCAGAAAGAACAGCCCGATCAGAATTTCCCAGGTGCGGCGCGGTTGTGTATTCATGGGATGTGTACCTCGACCAGCCTAATTCCCGCTTGCCTTCTGCGCCTGCTCGGAAAGTTCCTCACACCCTCCTGTTGATCTCTGTGTCCTCTGTGTCTCTGTGGTGGAATTCATCTTCCGTCTTCCCCAATCCCCAATCCCCAATCCCCAATCCCCAATCCCCAATCCCCAATCCCTGATCCCTACTCCCTGCTCCCACGGCGGCGCTGCTCGCGCATCAGGTCTTCCAGGCTGACGGGCGAGGACTCTTCCGCCTCGTCCACCAGCCGCGCGTCTTCGTCGGAAGTCAGCCGGTTCAGCAGCTTCTCCCGTTCCCGCAGCGAGGCCGTTGTGGTGAAGTTCAGCAGCCCCATCAGCACCCCGTCCACCGACACGCGCAAATCCCAATCCCCAGCCCCGCTCAGCCGCTCGTTGCCCGAAAGCGGAAGCTGCTGATCCGGCAGGATGTTCATCTCGCCGTCGCGCAGATACACCTTCATCTCGTGGACGTACTGGGCCTGCCCGTTGTGATCGATGATTTCGTAGCGCACCAGCGCGTTGCGGTCGGCTTCTTCCGGCGCAACGTTCAGCGTGATATACGGGCGCACGCCGTTGTCATCCAGCGAAATCGAGCGGCTGCGGCGCAGCACTTTGCCATCGTCCCCCGCGTGCAGCACGATCAAGCCCACATCCACCAGCGTCAAACCGGAAGGCGCATAGCTGCTGCGCCGCCGTGCCCGTTCGGTCGCTTCCCGCGCCGTCGGACTCATCCGCATCCGCGTGAGCGGCGAGGGCGGCATCACTGCGCGGAGCTGGCGCGGCTGGAATTCGATCCACGAGGCGGCCAGCGCCGCCAGGAACAGAGCAAACAAGGCGGCGATCACCGCCGGTGGGGCCGCGCTGGCGACCACCGCCACGGCGATGAGGGCGGCCAGCGTCGCCAGCCAGAGCGTATTTCGAGGTTTGAGGCGCATGGCTCTTCCTGATGGAATCCAACGATGAGATCGGTGGTCTCACCATCAGTATACGACAAACCCGCCCGCCCGGTTGCATCCACTCCGGGACAGGTCTGCTTCGCTCCTGAAAGAGTGACAATAATGTCACCCTTTCCATCTCATTTTGTGCTATCGTAGGAATATGCGGAGAAATCGCCCACAAACCGTATTTCTCTATAAACTATCAACTATCGACTATAAACTGTCTCCGCCGCACCTTCACAACCTATCGATTGCGATTATCGCAATCCATCCTTGTTGCAAGAATCGCGCAGTTGCAACTGCAACATTTTCAACATTTGCAACTTTTGTCGGATTTGCATTTGCAGCATTTGCAGCACTTTTGGCAGAAAGCTGCTTACATGCAAGGGCTTTGGCACAGAATTACCGTTCCGCAACTGCCGCAATTTCCGCAGCAAAACGCCCGCCCAGGCAAGATGGGGAGACCGTGATCGACCAGCGATTCGTCTCTGCTGTCCCTTCAGTGGACATGGCGTTTCGGCAGCCGGATCACTTGAGTGTCCGGCGGCGCATTTGCGGTATTTGCAGCACTTTTGGCAGAAAGCTGCTTACATGCGAGGACTTTGGCACAGAATTGCCATTTTGCCAGTGCTGCCATTTGTGCCAATTTGTCCGTCCGGCACTGACGACACTGACGACACTGACGACAATTGGTTTTCTCTGGCTATCAGCTAAAAGCTAACCATAAACTATCAACTATTAACTTCTTCTCCCGTCTGGCTATCAGCTAAAAGCTATCGACTAAGAGCTTCCCATGACCAAACACCGATCCCGCCGCCGTCTCGTCTACCCGCCCCTGATCTTCCTGATCGTTGCCCTGGCCGCCTATGGCCTGATCTCCTGCACCTTCGGCTTCGATCCCAACCAGCCGGGCAGCGGCGGGAACACCGGCGGCGACTCGCCCCAGGGCGAAACCGCCCAGGTCGTCACCGTCGTGGACGGCGATACCATCGATGTCCGCCTCGCCAGCGGACAGGTTCTCCCTGTCCGCTACATCGGCATCAACACCCCAGAGCGTGATGAAGTCTGCTACCGTGAAGCCCGCGAGGCCAACCGCCTCCTCGTCCAGGGGCAGACCGTCACCCTGGTCGCCGACGCCGAAGACCGCGACCGCTTCGACCGCCTCCTGCGCTATGTCTATGTCGGCAGTATGGACGTGAACCGCGCCCTCGTCGAGCAAGGCTTCGCCGAAGCCGTCCTCTATCCCCCCAACGACGCCCACTATGACGAATACTTGAGCCTGGAACGGGAAGCCCGCGCCGCCAATCGCGGCTGCCATCCTACTGGTATCTTCAACGATGGCAGCGATACCCGCTGAAGAATCATCGGACTCTAACCCGCCGTATCTTTACTTCAGGAGGATTGGGCGCTAAGCTGAGGTCATTGTGAAAAAGAGTACAAGGTGAACCACCATGCGCTCCCTGAATCAGCCTCGTGGCTTTACGACCCTGGATCGCGTCATCACCCGCTGGATGGCCCGGCACGGCATGACTCTGCTCCGCATCAGCATCGGCATCGTCTTCTTCTGGTTCGGCGTCCTCAAGTTCGTGCCCGGCCTCAGTCCCGCCGATGAACTGGCGACCCGCACCATCAGCACCCTCACCTTCGGCCTCATCCAGCCGGAGCTGTCCCGCCCCGTGCTGGCGCTCTGGGAGGTCGTCATCGGCCTCGGCTTCATCACCGGGCGCTTCATGCGGCTCATCATCCCGCTGCTCTTCGCCCAGATGGTCGGCACAGTCACGCCCCTGCTGTTGTTCTCCAATGAGATGTTCAGCCAGTTCCCGCTGGTTCCGACGCTGGAAGGCCAGTACATCATCAAGAACATCATCATCATCAGCGCGGCCATCGCCGTCGGCGCGACCGTGCGCGGCGGGAATCTCGTGGCCGAGCCGGAAGCGGTCGCCCTCGCCCGCGCCATCGAATCCCAGGAACAGCCGGGCCAGCCCGCCCGCTCCAACGCCGGCTGATTCACCGCTCAACGGCATGAACGTCTTCTATTGTGAGTGAATGGAACACCCCTCTCCATTACATGGAGAGGGGCAGGGGGTGAGGAGAAACGACCGGGATTCTACTCCCGGCGCAGGCGGCGCAGCCCCTGATAGGCCGGGTCGCCCTGGAGGTGCTGGAAGCGTTCCAGCCCGCCGTTGGTGTGCCACTCCACGCAGAACATCCCGTTGGCGTCCGTATAGCACAGCGCCGGCCGCATCATCAGAATCTGGCGCATCACGCCGATCAGTTCTTTGACTTCCCGCCCGGCCCGCAGCGTGAACCACTGCCCCGGCTGCCACTCGAACTCCACCGGCATCCCGTTCCACAGCCCTTCCATCTTGAACGGGGCCGTGTACTGCGTACAGATCATCGACAGGCCCTGGAGCCGGTTCCGCCACAGGGTATGGTTGACCCGCTCCTCAATGAAATACGGACGGGGTTCTGGGGTCGTGTAGAACCAGGTCCGCGCATCGGTTGCCATGCGGCTGCGCCTCCACTGTCTGTCGGTTCATCATGCAGGCGCTAAGTGTACACGAAAACCCCTGTCGGGTCGAGCGATCTCTGGCCGCCCTATTCCTTCGGCGGGCGCAGCATCCCGGCGTAAATTCCCGGCGTCGAATCTTCGATCACCTGCGCCCCGCACACCCGCTGGTAGAAATCGATTGGCCCAACCCCGCCGATGACCGCGTAGCCGTAGCCAATGTCGCGCATCGCGTGCAGGCACACCAGCAGCAGCGCCTTACCCACCCCGCGCCCGCGCATCGTCTCGCTCACGCCCGTCGGCCCGAAGAACCCGCGCCCGGTCGTGTCATAACAGCCGAAGCCGACTAGCCGCTCTTCATACACCGCCAGCCAGATGCTCACCGGGTCGCGGCTGAAGGCCACATCGCACTCGCTCCGCCAGTAGCCGCCGAAGTGCTGCTCCACCCACTCCAGCACCACATGTTTCTCCGGGGCCAATCCCCGCCGGATGGTGATGCCCTGAGCCGTCTGCCCGGCCAGTTCCGGCTCCAGCGGCGGCAGGGTATACAGTTTGACCAGCATATCCGTCATGATGACTGCTCCTTTGGATAACACCGCGCCAATTCTATCCCGAATCGATCACGCGGCGCAGCAAACCATCCGCCCCGGCCAGCGTCACCAGCACGGTCGTCTCGCCGGGGCTTTCCGTGGAGCCTTCCCGCAATCGGGCGACCGTCCCGCCTTCCTGGTCGATGGAGATGATGACCCCGTAAGGCGCGGCCACCTGCTCCTTGCTCCGAACATTGCGGGCGAACAGGATCACCCCGCCGATTCGTCCCTCGCTGGGCGTGTTTATTTTGTGGGGTCAGCGCATCTCATTCGGTGTGGAAAAGGGTTTGACCTGTCAAACCCCACTGCCCAAAACCTGAAATGCGCCATACGGATACAGGGGCATAGCCGCCAAACAAAAATCCCTCTCGGCCTGGAGAGGGATTTTGGAAGTCCGTGGGACTAGACTGCGTACCGCTGCGGCATGGGCTTCTCGTCGATGTGGTAGATACTCAGCCCGCGCTTCATGTAATTGTCCAGCGCGTTGGGGCCGTCCAGGTTGCAGGTATGCACCCAGACGCGCTTCGCTCCGTCTTCCCAGGCTTTGGAAATACCGTAGCTCAGCAGATGCTTTCCGTAGCCGCAGCCGATGTATTCCGGGCGCAGCCCGAAGTAGGCGATCTCGGTGTCGTCACCCTCGTTCGCCAGTTCGACGTAGCCCGCCGGCACGCCGTCGATGACCAGCACATAGATCGAGATGCCGGGCCTGGAGATGGCCGCGTGCAGTTCCTCTTCGGGCATCACCAGACGGTCGCGCCAGCGCCAGACGCGCCCCACCTCGGAGTAGAGGAACTTGTAGAAAGTCACATCCGGCTTCTGCATGGGGATGATCTGCGCGCGCGGGTCATCCACGAACGCCGGGCGGAACTGGGCCGGGTCGGTCATTTCCAGGTGGGTGGTGACGAGCATGTCGGGGACGGCCAGAGCAGCCACGATGCGGAATCTCCCTGTGCAGACGACGCCGAACAGAATGCCGGGAATTATGAACTGCGGATAGGGGGAGGCCACATGGTATAATCTGCTGAAAATGCCCGATTATTTTCAGGCAGTATGTGACAAACGCTCGATTTTTCCACCAGACACTTCAGAGGTTTTTGACATGGATTTCTCGTTGAATGAAGAACACGTCCAGGCGCGGAAGATGGTGCGCGACTTCGCCCAGAAAGAAGTCATGCCCGTCATCGGCGAATGGGATCGACGGCAGGAGATGAATCCCGCCTTTCTGCCGCGCATGGCCGAACTTGGCATCCTGGGCATCTGTATCCCGGTGCGCTACGGCGGCCAGGGCTTCGATTACATCACCCTCGGCCTGGTCTGCGAGGAACTGGAACGCGCCGATACCCATCTGCGGGTAGTGATGTCGGTGCATATGGGGCTGAACAGCCTGGCGCTGCTCCAATGGGGCACGGAGGAACAGAAACAGCGTTTCCTCGTTCCCCAGGCCCGCGGTGAGAAATACGCCGGCTTCTGCCTGACCGAACCCGGCGCGGGCAGTGACCCGGCCAGCATGGTCGCCACCGCCCGCAAGTCCGGCGACAAGTACATCCTCAACGGCGAGAAGATGTGGATCAGCCTGGCGACCAAGGGGCATCACTTCCTGGTCTTCGCCAAGACCGATCCGAACGTGGGTGCGCGCGGCATCACCGCCTTCATCGTCACCAACGACATGCCCGGCGTCATCAGCGGCGACATTCACGGCAAGCTCGGCGTCCGCGCCGGATCGACGGGCTGGGTGAAGATGGAAGATGTCGAAGTCCCGGTTGCCAACCGTCTCGGCGAAGAAGGCGAAGGCTTCAAGATCGCCATGTCCTGTCTGGACAATGGGCGCTACACCGTCGGCAGCGGCGCGACCGGCTTGATCCGCGCCTGCCTGGAAGAGAGTATCACCTACGCCCAGAGCCGCGAAACCTTCGGCGTGCCGATCTCCAACCACCAGCTCATCAAGCAGAAGATCGCCTTCATGCAGCAGTGGTATGACTGCGCTTTCCTGCTGAACATGCGCGTCGGTTGGATGAAGAACGAGGGCATCCGCAACACCCGCGAAACCAGCGTCGCCAAGTGGTACGCCACCGATCACAGCGTCCAGGCGGCATTGGAGGCGGTGCAGGTGCATGGAGCCTACGGCTTCAGCGACGAGTACCCCGTCGAACGCTACCTGCGGAACAGCAAGGGCGCGGTCATCTACGAAGGAACCAGCGAAATTCACCAGTTGATGCAGGCCGATTACGCTTTCGGCTTCCGCGAGGATCGTCCGCTGCGCTGCGAACTCCCGGCCTATGATGCCGAGTTCTGGCAGGCCGAAGCCGTCGCGGGCTAAGGCTGTCCCCATCCCTTCACAACGTGACGCCCTGCCATCGAGCAGGGCGTTTTCGTTCCCGCGTGCTACAATCGAGGCGCTTCGATGAATAGCGCGGCTTGCGAGGATCAAGATGGACTTTTTCAAGAAACTCTTCGGCGGGTCGGGCGGTTCCTCCGATAAAAGCGGGCTATATTTCTACGTCCGGCCGCACACCTGCCAGGAAGTCATCCGCGTGCGGATCGACACCACCTACGACCTGACGCTTTCCGACGACGAAGCCAGCTACTACGTGGTCAAATCGGTGCGGGGCACAACCTACAAATGCACCCGCAGCGCCGAACTCACCCTGACCTTCGACCTGAACAAACACCTCAAGCACAGCGAGTGCATGGGCGGCCTGCTCGTCACCGAAGCCGATTACCAGACCTGGCTCGACGCCCAGTCTGCTCAACCGAATCCGTGAAGTCCTGGCGCTAAATGGGCGTGTGACGCTGCAAAATCAGAAATAGACATTATTCGGAATAGGGTAAAATGGAGGAATGCTACACTACGAAGACTTGAAAAACAAACCAAGAGAATTGTTGGCGGCAACAGGCCTGAAGGCGAATGAGTTCGAGGCGTTGTTGGTGGCGTTTGCCGAGGCGTATGCGGAACGCTATCCAGCCGAGGAAACGATGGAAGGGCAGCCTCGGCAACGACGCAAAGGGGGTGGCAGCAAAGGGGCGCTGAGGGTCATGGCCGATAAGCTGCTGTTTGTGCTGGTACATGAAAAGACGTATCCGTTACAAACGATGTTAGGCTTACAGTTCGGCTTAAGTCAGGGACGGGTCAACGTCTGGTTGCATCGGCTGACGCCGATTTTGCGAGACGCCTTGGCACGGATGCAGCTCACCCCAGAGCGCGATGGCGCACAGGTGCAAAGCAGCGATTTGACCCAGGAAGGCGGAGCCGATCTGGTCATTGATGGCACCGAACGGCGGCGTCAACGTCCGCGGGATGCCCAGGCGCAGCGGGAGCAGTACAGTGGAAAAAAAGACTCACACCGACAAGAATATCGTCCTGGTAAACATCCATAGCCAGAAAGTGGTGTATCTGTCCCAGACGGACCTGGGCAAAAAGCACGACAAGAAGATGGCCGATGAGGCGCAGATTGTCTATCCCCTGAACGCCACCTTGGGCAAGGATACCGGTTTCCAGGGCTATGAGCCGCTGGGGGTAGTCGCTTGGCAGCCCAAGAAAAAGCCCAAGGGTCAGGAGTTAAGCGTGGGTGAGCAGGCGGTCAATCACCTGCTGGCTTCGGTGCGTATTGTCGTTGAACACAGCCTGGCCGGAGTGAAACGCTGTCGGATTGTCAAAGATGTCCTCCGCAATACCAAAGTCGGCTTTTCCGATCTCGTCATGGAAGTCGCTTGTGCTTTGCACAATTTGCGTGTTGAGTTTCGTCATCCTGTCCCGACTTTCGATATCTTCGCTCCTATCGCTTATTGCGAATAATGTCTA
>JAEUQZ010000154.1:0-7511 GCA_016788965.1 Anaerolineae bacterium
ATCGCATTCCAGTGAGCGATGGCGTTGAGAACCAGGCCGAGGGCGCCCAGCTGCTCCTGCTGGCCGAGGCGCTCAACGGTTTCCACGGGCAGCATACCCTCGAAATCGTCGCCATCAACGGCGAAGACTACTATTCCGCCCCAGGCGAAATGGAATATCTGCGCCGCAATCAGGACGCCTTCGACACCATCACGCTGGCGATCAACCTGGACGGCCTCGGCTACATCAAAGGCAAAACCGCCTACTCGCTCTACGGCTGCCCGGATGACCTTGCGGCAGCGGCGCGAGCCGGACTTTCCGGGTATGCCGGGCTGGTCGAAGGCGAACCCTGGTATCAGGGCGACCACATGATGATGGTCATGAATCAGCGGCCAGCATTGGCGCTGACCTCGGATCAGGTGATGGAATTGCTGACGACCATCATTCACACCGAACAGGATGTCCCCGCGATGGTCGATCCGGCACGGTTGGTCGAAGCCGCTGCCGCGCTGCGGGCGGTGATCGCGCAGGTGGATAGGCTCAAGCGGTAGCCGCTTGCGAACAGGGGGAGGATGACCCATGACCGCGCATCGATCTGGCCGATCAGGATTTCGCGCTCTGCTTGCCTTCGGGACTTTCCTGGCCGCCGGGGCCGCCCTGATCCGCCGCCGTTTCCGCCAGGATATGGCCGCGCACGCCGCCCGGATCGCGGCGGACAGCCTGATCCTCGAAACCCCCTGCGGACGCATCGAGTACGGCGAGGAGGGCAGCGGAGTTCCCATCCTGGCGCTGCACGGTGCGGGCGGCGGGTATGACCAGGGCCTGCTGCTGGCAAGCTGGCTGGGCGAAGGCTATCGCGTCATCGCCCCGTCGCGCTTCGGCTATCTGGGTTCGCCCATCCTGGGTGATGGCTCCGTGCAGGAACAGGCCGCTGCCTATACCGGCCTGCTGGATGCGCTCGGTCTGGATCGAGTCGCGGTCTTCGCGGACTCGGCTGGCGGGCCTTCGGCGCTGCAATTCGCTCTGGACTACCCGGAACGGGTCGATGCGTTGGTGCTGATCTCGGCCATCAGCACGCTGCGTCCCATCCGGGATGACTCCAGCGGGCCGCCCGCCGCGCTGCTGACCGATTTCGTCTTCTGGTCGGCGCTGACGGTTCTGCCCGATCAGGCGCTACCCGCATTCGGCGTGCCATCTGAGGCGCTGGCGCGTCTGACCCCCGCTGAGCATGAACGCATGTGGGAAACCATCCGCCTGATGCAGCCCATGAGCCGGCGGATGCCCGGCATGAATCTGGATGCCGTCGAGCAGAGTAAACCCGCCGTGGAAGCACTGCCATTGGAGCAGATCACCGCGCCGACGTTGGTCATCCATGCCACCGATGACTCGCTCATTCCGGTTGCCCAGGGGCAGCACAGCGCGTCCCGCATCCCCGGCGCGCGTCTGGTCACTGTCGAATATGGCGGGCATCTGGCGGCTGTGCTGGACTCGGTGACAGAGCAGGTGAAGGAATTCCTGTCGGGGATCGAGTGATCCCCAATCCGTGGGGATTGTGATTTCTTGCACAACCGATGGCAACTGTCATCCGTATACCAGATAGATCGTCGAACGGGGAGTGCAGCAGTTGCATCAGGCACGCTCCAACCCGGCGATCAACGAGGAACAAATCATGACCATGAATGACAGGACTCTCGATCAGGATCGGCTCTCGCTGGCGCTGCGGGGGATTGAAGTCTTCTTCGCCCTCTGTCTGCTGCTGCTATTCGGCTTCTTCATCTATCACCAGACGCAGCCAACCGGCTTCTTTACCGAGAAGTTCGGCACGCTGGAGATGTTCTGGCTGTACGCGCCGCTGCTGTTCGGCCTCTCCGCCCCGCTGATCCGCGCCTGGACAGGACATCGCAATCCCGCCCGCCCGTTTGAAGCCGCTACCAGCCTCTTCCTGGCCGTCGCCGCACTCTGGTTGCTGAGCGTCTTCCCGTTCAACTTCGCGCATCTGGCCGATGCCCTGCCGGAGGGGCTGCGCTTCCTGCTGGCCTGGATAACCGATGGAGTCGGCCAGTTCTTCCTGCTCCTTCAGATCATCATCGGCGTGCCCACGGCGCTGGTGGCGATCTGGCGCTACTTCTCGTTCCGCGGCCATACCGTGACGCGCCGGGCTGTCTAGGCTGGTAGCGGCAGGGCATCACCCCGCACCCGGTCAAGCGAGGTAAACGAGGTCGCGTATGGAGTGGCTTCTGCCGGACACGTTTTGGGGTGAGAATCAGGGGCTTCTCAAGGGTAGGTTTTCGTGCAGCCTATGATCGAACGACCTTCCCAAAGAGTGACAATAATGTCACCCTTTCCACCCCATTTTGTGCTATTGTATGAATACGGAATGGGTAGTGACGGGCTTCTGCGACCGAAGGAAGTCCCTGATGAATTTTGACGAGCATGTTCGGTAATGAGAATCGGGGTTCGTAGGGGCGGACTAAGGGCGTCTTCGCCCGCATGTCCGCCCGCCCACGGCCGATCTGTCAAACCTCATTAGGAGCCTGTCCGCCGCATTCGCCGACCGCACCTTCACAACCTATAACATGCGATTATCGCATCCCATTGCAGTTGCAAGAATCACCGAGTTGCAACTGCAACAATTGCAACTTTTCGCGGATTTGCACTTGCAGCATTTGCAGCATTTGCAGCATTTGCAGCAGTTCTGGCAAAACACTGCTTACATGCAAGCCTTCCAGCACAAAATTGCCGTTCCGCAACTGCCGCCATTGCCGAAATTGCCGCAACAAATGTCCGTCCGGCATGGACGACATTTCGGACGATTCTCACAGTTCTCACATTCTCATTCTTATCGTTTCTCATCTATCATTGCATTTTTCTATCAACTATAAACTATCAACCATTAACTTTTAGGGTCTGGCTAAAAGCTAAACATAAACTATGAACTATTGACTTCTTCCGCCCTGCCACAGGAGTTCCTCCCTATGTTCCAATCCATCAACCGCAATAACCGCCTGTTCATGCTGGCGAACTTTCTCTTCGCCCTGAGCTACGGCCTGTGGATGCACCTGCGCCAGCTTCACCTGGGCGACCTCGGCGCGACTCCCGTCGAGGTCGGCGCGATCCTGGGCGTGATTTCGATGGCGGGTGGGGTGCTGCCCATCCCCGCTGGCTTGCTGACCGACCGCATCGGGCCGAAGCGCGTCATCTTCGCCTCCTGGCTGATAGCGGCCCTCGGCACGCTCATCGCGGCGCTGGCGACCACCTGGCCCGTAGCTGGATTGGGTTTCGCGGTCTTCATGCTGGTCATCGCCGCTAACCCCGCCACCGTAGCCTACGTGCTGCTGAACACACAGGATCAGCCTGTCGAAGGCGAAGCCGAGCGCGTCATGGCAACCGTCTTCGCCTCCTGGCCGGCCGCGATGGTTTTTGCCCCGGCCCTCGGCGGCCTCATCGCCGACCGCCTCGGCATCGGCGCCGACCTGTGGATCGGCGTGGGCGGCTTCATCGTATCGCTGCTGCTCCTGACGCGGATGGAAGATGTGCGTCCGTCCGCGGCACAGGCGCAGACCGACTGGCGCGGCATCCTGAGAAGCCGGCGCTATCTGGCCCTGGCGGTCTTCTACCCGCTGGCCGTCGTGGCGCTGTACATCGGCTATGCCCTTATCCCCACTTATCTGGATGGGGTGCGCGGTTTCAGCATCGGCGTGATCGGCACGCTCTTCTCGGTGATGTCGCTCGGCTCGCTGGCCGCCAACTATGTCGTCGGCAAGCTGCGCCCGCGCCTCAGCTTCATCGTCCTGATCGGGGTTGTCTGGCTCGGCACACTCCTGATCTGGCAGACCGGTAACGCCGTGCTGGTGAGTCTCGCTTTCGCCTTCCTGGGGGCGATCTCCAGCATGTGGCTGCTGGCGCAGGCTGCTGTGGGTCAGGTCATCGCGCCGACCCAGCGCGGATTGGCGCTCGGCATCACCGAAACGCTGGCCTATGTCGCCATCGCCGGGGCGTCCTGGCTGGCCGGGCAGCTCTACGAGCGCACCCCCACCCATGAGTTTCCCTTCATTGTTGGTCTTGGCGCGATGGGGATCGTGCTGGCGCTCTGGCTTGTGCCTTCCATCGGCGGCCTGTTGAGCGCCAGCGATGCGGCTCCCAGCCAGGAGATGGATGAAGCCCCAGCTCGCGGCTGAGAACAGAATCAAAAAACCGGCGGGTCAGCGCGCCTTGAATGCGCTGCCCGCCGGAACAGTCAACCATCTGGATTGAATCGCCCGGTCTCAGTTCTTCTGGCCCCGGCGTGGCACGAACAGCACATACAGCCCGACCGCCACCAGGATCAGCGGCCACCACTGCCCGACGACCTCCAGGAACCGGATGCCCTGGTCGCCCATCAGCAGCGGCACGCCGACCACCGCCAGGATCGCCGCCGGGATCAGCGCCCACCAGGCACGCACTTTCTCGAACAGCGGGGCCAGCAGCGCAATCGCCAGGAACCCGGCCGCCAGACCCAGCACCACCACGCCGCCTTTCGGTTCATCTGTCGTGGTCGTCATCTGCCACGCCAGCACCACCCCGACGCCCAGTCCCAGCAGGATGCTGCCGGGAATGACCAGCGGGAAGCGCCGGCTGAAGAAGGCCCATGCCAGGAACGCGATGCCCAGCAGCGGCAGCACCAGCATCGCCAGCGTGTCGCTCTTCACCAGATTCACGACCAGCACCAGCACGCCGATGCCGATCAACACGATACCGCCGGCCCAACGATCATTGGGATGGGCTTCTGGGGTGGGTTTGATGTTCTGTGCCATGACAGTACCTCCTGAAAAAGAAATATACAGACGGAGGCTCGGCTGTCGATGCGCGAGGAATGCGAAGAGGCGACCCGCAAGACAGGCCGAGTCGACGAAGGTTTATGTTCTTCATAAATCATTGTGGTCGAAAGGGCGCTGCCGTTAAAGTGCGATTCGTCATCCTCGTGACAGTGGAAATGTAACCCCGCCTGTCTGACGGGGTTTTCAGTTTCAAGCGTTCACATCGCTGCTGGGAAAGCATATAATCGCGCGGGGAGGGAGTCCTAATGGAAAAAACCAACTCGACCCCACCGTTCATTCTGACCGAGTGGGTTCGCAAACAAATCGCTGTCTGGATGTCGTTCCTGGGCGGGATGCTCTACCGCCTGGGGATGCACCCTGATTGGATCACCGTGGCCGGGCTGGTGGTCGTCTTCATCGCTTCGCTGGTCATCGCTCAGGGCGAATTCCAGTGGGGCGGCCTGATTCTGCTGCTGGGGCTGCCGCTGGATGCGCTCGATGGCGCGGTCGCGCGGGCGATGGGAAGGCAGGGCAAATTCGGCGGCGTTCTCGATTCCACGCTGGATCGCTATGCCGATGCTTTCATTTTTGGGGCTTTGAGTTATCATTTTGCCGTGCTAGATCGGTTCGACTACATGCTGCTGGCTCTGGCGGCCCTGGCGGGGGGCTTCGCGGTCAGTTATGTGCGGGCGCGGGCGGGCGAGGCCGGACTTTCGGTGAAGGTCGGTCTGCTCGACCGTTTTGTGCGGGTCATCATCGTGGTAGCGGTGCTGCTGCTGCCCCCGTTGATGCCGCTGGGCCTGTGGGTGCTGGCCCTCGGAACCAATTTCACGGCCCTCCAGCGCATGTGGTACGTATATCGCAATACATGAGGCAGACCTATCATGGTGTTTGAGCAAGAAGGCATTCGGTTATTCAACACGCTGCAAATCCGTTACTATGGGCTGATTATCGTGCTGGCGATGCTGGTGGCAGCGTTCATCGCCGCGCGGTTGGCAAAACGGGATGGCAAGGACCCGGAGCATATCTGGGGCGGCCTGACCTGGGCGATCATCCCCGGCATCATCCTGGCCCGGTTGTGGTTCGTCCTCTTCCCGCCCATCGCCATGACGGCCGGCTGTGCCACCCCCGTCACCACCGACCTGTGCCGCGATACGGCCTGGTATCTCCAGAACTTCTTCAACCTCCAGGATGGCGCGATAGCCATCTGGAGCGGCGGGTTGAGCATCTTCGGCGCGGTCATCGGCGGGCTGATCGGCGCGTACCTCTATCTGCGCCGCAACAAGCTCTCGATGGGGCCGTGGCTGGATATCGCCGCCGTCGCCCTGCCGTTGGGGCAGGCCATTGGCCGTTGGGCCAACTGGGTCAACCAGGAACTCTACGGCTCGATGACAACGCTCCCCTGGGGCATCACCATCGAGTCGGCCAAGCGGGTCGGCCAGTACACCAGCACCATCGATTACCCGGTGGCGACGACTTTCTTCCACCCGCTGTTCCTGTATGAATCGCTGTGGAGCTTCCTGGCTTTCATCGTGCTGCTGAATGTCTTCCTGCGCTACCGCAGCCGCCTGCTCCCCGGCGACATCTTCCTGCTGTATGTCATGCAGTACAGCGTCATCCGCTTCCTGCTGGAATTCCTGCGCGTGGAAGTGACGCTGGTGGCCGGGGTCAACTGGTCGCAGGTCGTCTGCGTCGTGGCCTTCATCGCCGCGCTGGTCTACTTCCTCTACCGCCACCGCGCCGGGGCCGCCAACCCCGCGCCCCAGCAGTCAGCGGCTGCCTGAACCGTCCATCGTCTGGAAAAGCCGACCTTGCCAAGCCTCGGCTTTTCCAGTAGACTCACGGGCACGTCGGGGCGTAGCGCAGCCTGGTAGCGCGCTTCGTTCGGGTCGAAGAGGTCATGGGTTCGAATCCCGTCGCCCCGACAGCATCGCCGCAAGAATCCCGGACCCGAAACGGGATTTTTGATTCCCGGCGGCGGTGATCGTTCTCCATCTGCCGTGCCAATGTGCGACGGCGATCCCCTATCGACCACAAGCGCAAAGGCCGCGGCCCCTCATGCGATCAACCCTGTTCCTCATCACCATCCTGCTCGCGCTCGGTTTGGTTGGAGCGGCCAGTCTCTCGGCTCAGGCTCCTGACCCCGTGCCGACCGTCACGCCCATGATCCTCGGCCCCGTCACCCAGGTGACGCCCACGCCCGCGCCGCCCGGCTTCGATGATCCCCGCCGCGTGATCTGCACCGCGCCATTCCAGCCCGGCTTCGTGCCGCAGATGATCCGTCCCGGCGACCGCCTGCCCGATCTGATGGTCGGCGTCCTCAACCTGACCGTCACCCAGGCCGCCGCCCTCAACTGCCTGGATGATCCGCTGGCGCTGCCCGTCGGCGCGATGATCTGGCTCCCCCAGGCCGTCTCGTTTGAGGCCGCTCCGCCGTCTACCAATCCCTCTAGCGCCGCACCCACCATCCCCCGGCTGGCGGTCGATCCACCCCAGGTGGAAAACAGCGCCAGCGTCACCCTCACCTGGGAGGGCAGCGGCGACTATGCCTACCTGTATGTCTGCGGCGCGGAGGCTGACCTGCCCTGCGCCCGTCCACCGGAGCATCTGCTCACCCGGCTGCCCGTGACCTATACGACTCCGCCCATCGGCGGCTTCCGTTATGCCGGGCCGCTGCGCTACCGTCTCGAAGTCGTGGCCGGCAGCCAGTCGGTCATCCAGGATGTGACCATCGAG
>JAEUQZ010000154.1:7672-10939 GCA_016788965.1 Anaerolineae bacterium
TCGCCTGCATACCTATCCCCGCGCGGCCAACTCGCCCATTCAGGCCGGCGCAGCCGTGGACGGGTTAGCCATCCCGCCCGCGCCCGCCTTCGCCGCCATCTGGGCGGAACTCGCCGCGGGCGATCACCCCCTCGGCCCGCCAATCGAATCAGCCCGGACGGTCGAGGCCGCGCTTCAGCCTGCCGGACAGGTTTCGTATACCACCTACCTCAAACTCGCTGGAGTCACCTACGCCATCACCCGGCTCCCCGGCGAGCCTCTAGGCTGGTGGTTCAGGCTGTGATCGTTATAGTTGTGTCGTGGAATTCCCAGACGCGCGGCTATTCGATCCAATCGGCTTCTGTGCCCAGCCCGATCAGATCGCTCATCAGCACCGCGCCTTCATTGCGCTGCGGCAGGCGGCTCAGGTAGCGTTCCGTCACCGCCACGTTGGAGTGGCGCAGCAGTTGGCTGATCTTGTCGATGGGCGTCCCAGCTTCCTGGAGCGCCCCGGCCACCGACCGCCGCAGATCGTGCGGAGCCACCTTGCCCAGCCGGGCGGCCCTCGCCGCCTCAGCCACGATCAGCCAGATGCCTTCGGCAGTCAGCGGCCCCTTGCTGACCCGCCCACCTTTCCAGATGCGCCGGATCAGCGCCGACTCGGCTGGCGGCGCGGGTTCCAGCGGCGCGACCACTTTGCGCCAGCGGTTGAGCAGGTGCATCAACGGCCGCGGCACATCGATCATGGCGACCTTGCGCCCTTTGCCATGCACCCGCAGCACCACCCGGTCATTCTGAATCGAGAGGTCTCCCCAGCGCGCCATCGCCAGTTCATCGCGCCGCAGCGCCATCGTACACAGGATCGCCAACATCAGGTGATTGCGGAGTTCCTGGTTGTCGCTGGTGGCGATCTGCCGCGCTCCATAGATCAGCAGCTTGATCTGCTCCGGCGAGAGCCAGCGTCCCGGACGCTGGCCGTCCTCGGCGCTGGGCACGCGCACATTCTTCATGCTCATGCTGGTGTAATCGTCCAGCAGTTCGGCTTCGGAGAGCAGGCTTGCCAGCGTGATGATGGCCGCCCGCGCCTGACCCAGCCCCTGCTTGCCGTGCCCGGCCTGGAGGAGCTGGCCCAACCAGGCCCGGAGCTGCGCCGCGCTCAAACTGGATTGCAGCAGGCCGACGGGCAGGGCGCTCATCCGCATGGCACGGGTGTAGCCTTTGGCGGGTTTGATCCCGGCGATGTCCGCCAGGTATTGGTCTACCCAGCGGAAATAAGCCCGCTCGGTATGGCGGCTGCCGGCGCGGCCGGGCAGCGTCGCCGCGAGGTTGAACGTCTGCCCGGTCGGCTCGTAGATGGTCAGATCACGGGAAGGTCGGCGCTGGATTCGGGTCATGCGGCCATTATAGCACGCCGAACTTCAAAGACGGGGTCAGGCGACCGTCACATGCAGCGTCTTCAACACCGCCGCCATATCGATTGCCAGCGCCGTCTCTGGATCATCGCTGCCCGCGAAGTGCAGCCCGACTGCCGCATGAGTCTCTTCATCCACCCACAGCGAACCCGAATCGCCCGGTTCGCTCACTTCGGAACCGCCTCCGATGGGCACGACGTTCATCACGCTGCGGATGGGTCGCAGGCCGCTGCCGGGATAGGTGATTTTCACCAACGCGCCGATCCCGACAATCATCCCGTGAGTGACGTCGCTGGTCCGGCCTGACTTGCAGATCCGCATTCCTAATACGGGCGCACGCACCCCGTTGATCCGTCCGATATGAAACAGATCATTGATGATGTCCCGTGTCCCGCTCAACCGCGCCACGGCCGCGTCGATCCCGCGATCCATCCCGTGCCGCGCGAAGTAAGCCACGATATCCTCGCCGCCATCGCCGCGTCCAGGTTGCAGAATCGGCGATCCCAGACGGGCATAGCCCCGGCTCGCCATGACGTGGAAGTTGCTCAGCAGCATCGGCTCGCCGGTTTCTTCGTCCAGCACCATGCCGCCCAGTGTGCCATAGCCTACTCTGGTGTAGGCGTCCGAGATGCTGATCCCGCCGCGCATCGGGTTCATCGGCAGTGCCCGCGGATTCACCGCCTGCTTGATGCTGGCCGTGTGGATCGACCGCAGCGCATACGAAGCTTGAATCACATCGGTCGGGACATCCAGGATGGCCTCTTCGACAGCTCCTTCGCGGCTTTCCAGTCCGGGTATCTTCTCATGAACATGGAAACGCACGCCCACTTCCTGGGTCAGCCTGTTGCCTCTGATGCAGTAACCGATGTCCACCATGCCGATATTGTCAGCCTGGAAATATCGCCGCACCCCTTCTTGAAACGCAGCGCGAAACCGCACCAGATCATGTGTGGTGAGTTGCATAAGTCTATTCCTTTTCTATGGAGAGAGAGGGGCGGCTGATCGAGCCGCCCCCACGGACTTCTGTGCGAATGCGGAGAAGTTCAACAGCCGAGTGAGGATGACAAGCGACTGCGCCGCTGCCAACTCTCACAGGGCTGACGCTCTAGTCGTAAACCTGGAACAGCACCGGCGTCTCATGGACAGCGCCGGGCATGAGGATATCGACATCGGGGTCGAGTACCCACGAAGCGAACCCGCCGAACGGAGCCTCCGAACCGGGCTTGCCCAGCCGCGCGGTGATGCTCATCTCGTGCAGCCCCACCGTCATCGGCGTGAAGGTGAACGCCTTGATGAACAGGCTCTCATTGTACGGTTCCAGCACACCTTCTTGAGTCATGTTCAGCCCTGCGCCGCTTGCCAGCGTCCAGGTATGCTTGTTCCCGGTGCTGACCGTCACGCTGTACGGGATCATTTCGAAACTGGTCAGGAACTCGCAGGGCGTGGCCCCTTCCAGATCCTTCATCTTCGTGTAATCGTTCAGATAGATCACCGCATAGATGGTCGCGCTCTCTCCCAGCTTGATGACCTTGTGCGGAGCCAGCGGGCCATTGTAATCGGCGAAATCCTGGAACGGGCCAACGGCGAAGACGTCCCACCACTTCTCCATATCGACCGCCTGCACCCGCACCCGGTCGATCTGTCCGCGCATCCACTCGTAGATCAGGGCAATCCGATCCGCTTCCTGTACATGGGCTTCGGCCATCTCGACGGCGGGCTGCGCCTTGAGCGCCACCCCGTTGCCAACATAGCCCTGAGCTTTCTTGACAGCAGTTTTCGCAGCAGTCATGATCTTCTTTCTAGCCACCGGACACCAAACAAAAGTTCGATGGATGAATGGAAGGGAGGGGGTCATGAAGGGAGAGACAGCGTTCGA
>JAEUQZ010000155.1 GCA_016788965.1 Anaerolineae bacterium
TGGAGCGAACCAACGCGCGTTATCTTGAATCGCTGCCTGAACGTGTGCAGTTGGTGACGGTTGACGCCTCCTTCATCTCCCTGAAACTCCTCTTGCCGGCAATCAAAGGCTGGCTGCATTCAAACGCCAGCGTCATTGCCCTCATTAAACCGCAGTTTGAAGCCGGACGAGAATCGGTCGGCAAAGGCGGTGTGGTCCGGGATACGGCCGTCCATCGCAAAGTGCTTCAAGATATCCTGGACTTTACCCGGCAGATTGGCTTGCCGCCTTGTGGGTTGACCACTTCCCCCATCAAAGGGCCAGCCGGTAACATCGAATTCCTGGTTTGGCTGCGCCTCACTGAAGAGGATGTGCCCGTATCTCCATCCAGCCTGATCACTCAGGTTCTACCCTGATCTTCCGCGCACCCTACGCTTCGTGGTCTGGTTCACTGTATAATCCCCCTTGACCTCAGCCCATTGTGGAATGAAGTGGTAGACAATGACTCGTGAGAATCTTCGCAATTTCTGTATCATCGCCCACATCGATCATGGCAAGAGTACCCTTGCGGATCGTCTGCTCCAACTGACCCATACCGTCTCAGACCGAGAGATGCAGGAGCAGCTCCTGGACAGCATGGACCTCGAACGCGAACGGGGCGTCACCATCAAGGCATCGGCTGTCCGCATGACCTACCCTGCCCGCAATGGTCAAAGCTATGTCATGAATCTCATTGATACCCCCGGTCATGTTGACTTCAACTACGAAGTGAGCCGCGCCCTCCAAGCTTGTGAAGGAGCCATCCTGGTTGTAGATGCCAGCCAGGGTATTGAGGCGCAGACCCTGGCAAACCTCTATCTGGCGCTCGATCAGGATTTGGAGATCATCCCCGTCATCAACAAGATCGATCTGCCCTCCGCGCGTCCGAAAGAGGTTGCCAAAGAGCTTGAAGATTTGCTTGGCATTGCTGCCGATGAGATGATCCCGATCTCGGCCAAGCTGGGCACGAACATTCAGGAAATCCTTGAAGCCATCATCGAACGGGTTCCTGCCCCTAAGGGCATTCCAGCCAATCCACTGCGCGCGCTCGTCTTCGATTCGCACTACGACTCCTATAAGGGTGTGGTGGCCTATGTCCGTGTCATAGACGGTCGTCTGACTCATCGCAGCCAGTTTCAACTGATGGCGACCGGGGCACGGTTCGAACCAGTCGAGATCGGCGTCTTCAGTCCGACGATGCAGGTAACTGATGCCCTCGAAGCGGGCGAAGTTGGGTACGTCGCAACGGGCTTCAAGACCGTCCGCGAATGTCGCGTGGGCGACACCATTACCCTCTACTCCGGCGGCGCGGTTGAACCTCTTCCCGGCTACGCCAAAGTGAAGCCCATGGTCTTCGCAGGCTTCTACCCGACCAACAACGACGATTATCCTGAACTGCGCGATGCGTTGGAAAAGCTCCAATTGAACGATGCCTCGTTGGTTTTCGAGCCAGAGACATCACAGGCGCTCAATTTCGGATTTCGGGTGGGCTTCCTGGGATTGTTCCATATGGAGATTATCCAGGAACGCTTGGAGCGCGAGTATGACCTGGATATCCTGGCAACGGCGCCGAGCGTCGAGTACAGCGTCACCCTCACCGATGACAGCGAAGTCACCATTGATAGCCCAGCTCAGCTTCCTGACGAAAATCTGATTCGTGAAGTCCGCGAACCCTGGATGAAGATTCAGATTTACACGCCGCAGGAATTCATCGGCCCCATCATGGATTTGGTTATCAAGAAGCGTGGGGAATACGTCACAACCGAATACCTCGATGCCACCCGCGTGATGCTCCACTACAACATGCCCCTTTCCGAGGTGATCGTTGATTTCTTCGACCGCCTCAAGAGCATCTCCAAAGGCTATGCCAGCATGGATTATCAGTTCGACGCCTATCGAGCCGGTGATCTCGTCAAACTGGACGTACTGGTCAACAATGAACAGGTGGATGCCCTCGCGATGATCGTGCATCGTGAACACGCCTACGCCAAAGGCCAGCGGTTGATTACCCGGCTGAAGGAACTCATTCCACGCCAGCTTTTCACGATCCCTATCCAGGCAGCCACCGGCAAGCGCATTATCTCTCGCGCCAACGTCAGCGCCATGCGGAAAGATGTGCTGGCGAAGTGCTACGGTGGCGACATCTCGCGCAAAAAGAAGCTGCTCGAAAAACAGAAAAAAGGCAAGAAGCGAATGAAGATGGTGGGATCGGTGGAGGTCCCCCAGGAAGCATTCATGGCACTCCTTCGTCTCGACGAAGAGTAATTCACTCTGCGCTGCTTAAGCCTTCTGTATTTCGTTGAGCATCTGCCACAACATCGACAGACTCCAGGTGGTCGTCCAGCGCGGTGCAGTTTCAGACTGTCCACCGAATCCATATACTCTGGATCGCGCTTGTTCTCCCACTCGCACGGCAATTGCGGTTCCAGCATCCGCATCGGCATGAATTTCACCCATGTTCGGATAAGAGACGATAGCGATGCCTGCGTTCGCGCCGCTGGACACGATCAGCGCTTCTACAGCCCTTTCAGCCAACTCCCGTATTGGCAATGCAGAAGGGAGCGAAAGCGTATGGCTCAGTGCTTGTGGATCGGCCTCTACCGACTCCTTGATGACAACTTGCCGATCTGCATCGACCTCACGCAGCAGACTTGAAACCGGATCGCCGATCCCGGCCTCCAAAATAACCAGCTTGTATCCCAACCCCTTCAACGCCTCCAGAACAGCCTGCTCAATTCGTGCCTCATCTGTTCCGAAAATGTAGCGCCCAACCCGTTCCCGAATCTGCCGGTCAACCAGGTCGATCATCTCGTTGGCGATTTCAACACTTTCCGCCTTTGCGGTGATCCGTATATCCACCTGCCCCGCATGTGCCGCTAATCCGACCGTCGGATTCGGGGCTTCCAACAAATCCTTACCCAATCGATCATCGAGCAGACTCTCGCCCAGACCGGCTGTCCTCAGCACGCGCGCCTTGATGATGTCCGTACCCAGTGAAAACCTTTCCTTGAGGAAAGGAATGACTCGCTCCGCCAGCAGATACTTCATTTCACGCGGAACCCCCGGCAGGCTGATCACCACGCCATTCCCATGTTCCACGATGAACGACGGAGCAGTCCCGACAGGGTTTTCAATGGGAATCGCATTGTCGGGTAGATATGCTTGCCGGTAGTTGTTTTCCGACATCGGTGCGCGAAAACTGGCGAAACGCGCGGCAATCATGTCCAGGAGTGATTGATGGAAAGTCAGTCCACGATCCGTAGCTGCTGCTACTGATTGTCGAGTCATATCATCGATAGTTGGCCCAAGTCCTCCGCAGGTAATCACGACATTGGATCGGTTGAGGGCAATACGGATTGCGTCCGCGATTCTGCCTTCATTGTCTCCAACCGAGGTCATGAAATACACGTTCACCCCAATATCGCGCAGTGCCCGCGCGATATGCACCGAATTCGTGTCCGTGATTTCGCCCAACAGAATCTCAGTTCCGATGGCGATGATTTCTGCATTTACATTTGAAGCCATGTTGCTTGCACTATCCTGAATTCTTCGAGAGAGTCCGATTTGATGGTATCCTATTGACGTTCAAGTGACGAATAACCTGTAATAGACATGCAAAAATCAGCTTAGAATCCCCCAATTTCGTTTTGCAAAATCGAAACCACTGGTTATAATCAACTTTCAGAAGCGGAATTTGCCACAAAGCAAAATATTTGTGCAAATTCACCAATACATTTACTCGAAACCTTTTCACAACAGCATTGGACGGAGGAAAGTCTGTGGCCAGCGTAACATTTAACCATGTCTGGAAGAAGTATACCGGCGGGACTGTGGCTGTGCGCGATCTGCACATCCAGATTGCCGACAAGGAGTTTCTTGTCTTCGTCGGCCCGTCGGGCTGCGGCAAATCGACCAGCTTGCGTATGCTGGCCGGACTCGAAGAAATCAGCGAGGGCGAAATCCTGATCGGAGATCGCGTGGTCAATAACGTCGCGCCAAAAGACCGCGACGTGGCGATGGTCTTCCAGAGCTATGCGCTCTACCCTCACATGACCGTCTACGACAATATGGCCTTTGGTCTCAAGCTCCGCAAGACCCCCAAGCAGGTCATCGATCAGCGCGTTCATGAAGCCGCCAAAAGCCTGGGCATCGAGCAGCTTCTCGACCGCCGCCCGCGTCAGCTTTCCGGTGGTCAGCGTCAGCGTGTCGCCGTCGGCCGCGCCATCGTCCGCGAACCTGCTGTCTTCCTCATGGATGAGCCGCTCTCCAACCTCGACGCCAAACTGCGTGTGGAAGCCCGTTCCTTCATCAGCAAGCTGCATCAGCGCCTCGGCACGACCTTCATCTATGTGACCCATGACCAGGTTGAAGCCATGACGATGGGAACGCGCATTTGCGTCCTCAACGCAGGCGAGCTTCAGCAGATCGACAGCCCCTATAACCTCTACCACAACCCACGCAATCTGTTCGTCGCTGGCTTCATCGGCAGTCCGTCGATGAATTTCTTCGATGCCACATTGAAGAACGAGGGTGGAAATTACTTTGTCGATACCGGCAACATGAAATTGGCGGTTCCGGCCGACAGGGTCGAAGCCTTCCGTGACCATGTCGGCAAGAAAGTGGTTTTCGGCATCCGCCCAGAGGATATTCACGACGGTGATTTCCAGCCTCCTGGGATCGTCCCGGCACATGTCGAAGCGGATGTCGATGTCGTCGAGCAGATGGGCAACGAAATGGTCGTCTATCTTGCGGATCGCGGCAGCAACTTCATTTCCCGCATGGATCCGCGTACCCGTGCCCGCGTCGGCACCCGGATCGGTGTCGTCTTCAACATGGACAACATGCACCTGTTCGACGTGGACTCGAAGCTCGCCCTGGCCTATGACTACAAGCTGGCCGAGGCCGCCAAAGCGCGCTAAACCCCGCACTACCTGAGTGATCGCTAAGAGAGCCATCCTGACCGGGTGGCTCTCTTAATTTTCATACACAAGCTGTGCTATGCTATCCACGCGATACTCAGCCATCTGTCGATTCCTGATTTCAGTGTAATTCTCTGAAGGAACGATTCTACTGTGAAGATCACCGTGCTTCGCCAGCCCGACTTATTTGAAAAGCTTCAACCCGAATGGAACGCCCTGCTCCACCGCAGCCTGTCGGACAGGGTTTTCAGCACCTGGGAATGGCAGTCGATCTGGTGGTCGGCCTATCAACCTGGGGAGTTGTGGGTATTGGAATGCCGCGATGAGGCCGGCCAACTCGTTGGGCTGGCTCCCTGGTTCATTCAGGAACAGCCGATTCGTGGTCGTGTTGTGCGTGGCATCGGCTGCGTCGATGTGACCGATTATCTCGACATTATCGTCGATTCATCCTGTCAACAGGCTGTGATCGATTCCATTGCCTGTTACCTGTCTCAGCATCGTGATGAGTTTGACGCCATCGATCTGTGTAACCTGCCAGAGGATTCCGTTGCCTATACTCAACTCGCCCCTGCTCTGCAAGCACAGGAATTCTCCCTAGACCTGATTCAGCAGGAGGTCTGTCCGGTCATTCACTTACCCTCCACCTGGGAAGACTATCTCGAACTCCTGGACAAAAAACAGCGTCACGAACTCAAGCGCAAACTCCGCCGAGTGGAAAGCGCCGCCGAGAAAATTGACTGGTATCTGGTTAGCTCGGAACACGACCTCGATACCGAACTTGACCGTTTCCTCGATCTGATGGCCGCCAGCCACCCTTCAAAGGCCGAGTTCTTGATCGACTCACGCAATGTCGATTTCTTTCGGCGCATGAGCCATGCCCTCTATCAGAACGGTTGGCTTCAACTGAGTTTCCTGACCATCGATGGTGTGGCTGCGGCCGCATACTTGAACTTTACTTATCGTGACCGGGTACTGGTATACAACTCCGGACTCAGCATCGACACCTATGGGCATCTGAGTCCGGGGATCGTTCTGCTTGCACACAACATCAAGCTGGCTGTTGAACGAGGCTACCGCGTCTTCGACTTCCTGCGTGGAAATGAAATCTACAAGTATCGGATGGGCGGGCAGGACACACGCATTTTCATGCTGATGACGCGCAACGATGCGCCAGAGCCAGGAGTGATCCAATGAAGATCGATCACCTTGCCATACTCAGCGTTCATACCAGCCCTCTCGCCAGGTTGGGTGGCGAAAAGACCGGCGGTATGAATGTCTATGTGCGTGAACTGGCCCGTGAACTCGGTCGTCGTGGCATCCATGTCGATGTGTTCACCCGCCATTCCAGTCCTGACGATCTTCACATCGATACCAGTCTGGGATCCAACGTGCGCGTTATCACGATTCAGGCTGGCCCGCACGAGGTCTTGTCACCCGATGAAACTTACCCCTACGTTCAGGAGTTTGCGGCGGGAGTAATTGCCTTCAGCACGCTGCACAACCTTCGCTATGACCTGATCTACAGCCACTATTGGCTGAGCGGTTGCGTTGCCATTACGTTGAAGGAAATCTGGGGTATCCCCTTTGTGCAGATGTTCCACACCCTGGGGCATATGAAAAACAGGGTAGCCCTGAAACCGAATGTGCCCACGCTCCCCGACCTCCGCGTTTCCCAGGAATCACGCATTATTCGCTTGGCTGATAGAATCGTTGCGGCAACCCCAGCCGAACACGCCCAACTGCTCTGGCTCTACCGCGCGGATCGGCGCAAGATCGTAATTATCCCGCCTGGTGTCAACGGTGAGCAGTTCTTCCCACAACCCATGGAAGAGTCTCGTACTCGTTTGGGGTTGGAGACAGATCAAACGATCTTCCTGTTTGTCGGCAGAATCGAACCCCTCAAAGGTGTGGATACCATCCTGCGAGCATTCGCTTCGATCAAGCGCGAATCGCCCGGTCTGTTGGCGAAATCACGGTTTCTGGTTATCGGGGGTGATCCGGGGCAGCCAAACGCAGAATTGGCCCGACTCATTCAACGCACCCGCGAATTGCATCTTGAATCCGTCGTCGATTTTCTCGGTGCAAAGGATCAGAATCACCTGCGGGATTACTACGCCGCTTCAAATGCGGTCATCATGCCATCCGAATACGAGTCGTTCGGTATGGTCGCATTAGAAGCAATGGCGTGCGGCACGCCTGTGATTGCTTCCCATGTGGGTGGACTTGCCTTTCTGATCCAGGATGGCGACAACGGATACCTGATACCAGTGGGCGAACCCAACGCGCTGTCCGACAAACTGATACAGATACTGATTAATCCCGAATCAGTGTCCGCCATGCGGATGAAGGCTGCCGTAGCCGCTCGGCAGTACACTTGGTCTGCGATTGCCGAACAGCTCGAAGCTATCTTTGAACGGATTGGCCTCAGTTCAGCGCGGCGTCACCCCCCGTAAGCGTTCGGGACATTACTGACCGTCACTGCCACATACGGTTCTTTTTCCTGGATTTCCAGTACGCGCTCATCGGACAGACGGACCTGCCCTTTGTGGTAAAGCACGTTATTGAAACCATCATACCGGTAACGTCGGCTGACCCACCCGTACTCAGCGTGTTGGAACACAGCCTCGAACTGGATCGCATCATCGTCCGGGAAGTAACTTTCCTCGACCACCCACACCGGCGCGTACTGTTCGAGGTGCGGAATGACTTTCGCATCGCGCTTGAGGCGCAGTGTGTTCTGATCCATCATCGTTGTTTGGCCTTCTCTTCTTCGACTCCGACCTTACGTGACGGTAATTCTACCGAGACTATCAGCATTTCGACAACTGCCGATCACCCCTTGAGCGGGTCTTTGGCAGCGATCCACCTATTCTGGAACATCTCCGGTTCGTATGATAAGATCATCGAAACGCTCGCCCTGTTCAGGGAGTTGATGACTTGCCGGAAATCGTTTCCATCGCCTGGGATCGCCTCAAGATTATCGCCGCCATCGTAGGTGATATCGAGGCTCGCGTGATTGTGACCGTCTTTTACTTCACGATCCTTGTTCCATTTGGCTTACTCTCTCGCCTCGGCAAAGACCCGCTTCGGCTCGCGCCGACGCCCGAAGCCAGCCATTGGGTCGAGCGCCACCCGGTTTCCGGCGATCTTGAGTCCGCGCAGCGGCAGGGCTAAATATGTACATACTCGGTATCTCGTGTTTCTATCATGATTCGGCTGTGGCGCTCCTTCAGGATGGTCGTCTTGTTGCCGCGGCGATGGAAGAACGTTTCTCGCGCAAGAAACATGACAACGGCTTTCCATCGAAAGCCGTTGAATTCTGCCTGCGTCAGGCGGGTATCACCGGTCATGATCTCGAATATGTAGTCTTCTACGAAAAGCCGCTCGTCAAATTTGAGCGCATCATTTTGTCCACGCTCAAGACCTTCCCGCGTTCCTCGGATGTCTGGGGTGACGCCATGGTGGCATGGCTGAAAGAGAAGCTCTGGATCAAGAACATCATCCAGCGAGAAGTCGGTGTCCGCTATGATCGTGTTCTCTTCTGCGATCATCACATGAGTCATGCCGCCAGCGCCTTTTTCGCCAGCCCCTTCCGGGAGGCAGCCGTCCTCACCATTGATGGCGTCGGTGAATGGACGACAACGACGTTAGGCCGTGCCAGCAGCCTCTGGGCTGGCGATTCATCCGGGCAGAACACGATAGAGCTGTTTCAGGAACAGCGGTTCCCGCATTCCCACGGCCTGCTCTATTCAGCCTTCACAGCCTACCTCGGTTTCCGGGTCAATAACGGCGAATACAAGGTCATGGGCATGGCCCCCTACGGCCAACCGCGCTATGTTGACGAAGTGCATAAGCTCTTCGAGCAAAAACCGCAAGACGGTAGCTTCCGGCTGAACATGGACTATTTCAGCTACCATCATTCGGTTGACAGAAGCTTCAACGACCGTTTCGTTGATCTGTTCGGCGCGCCCCGTCCGCCTGAAGCCGATTTCTTCACCATGAAGACCAACCCGGAGAGATCGGCTGAACGCAGCGCCATGGACGAGAATCAGCGTTTCGCTGACATCGCCGCCAGTATTCAAACGGTCACCGAAGAGGCGCTCATCAACATCGCCAATTACCTGCACGCCAGGACGGGCTTGAGCAAGCTGGTCATGGCCGGCGGTGTGGCCCTCAACACCAAAGCCAACTACCGCATCCTGAACGAGACCCCCTTCGACGAAATCTACATTCAGCCCGCCGCCGGCGACGATGGTGGCGCATTGGGTGCTGCTCTTTGGGCGCATCATATCGTCCTGGGCAAACCCCGTGATTGGGTCATGCCCCATGCCTATTGGGGCGAAGGCTACACCGACGCCGAATGCCGCGCCTTCCTGGATAGCAAAGGGGCAAAATACGAGTCCTTCGACGGGAACGATGATCGACTCATTGATGCCGTCGCCGAAGGTCTGACTCACAAGAAGGTGATCGGTTTCTTCCAGGGCCGCTTTGAGTGGGGGCCTCGCGCATTGGGGAACCGCAGCATTTTGGCCGACCCCCGCACCGACGAGATGAAGGAAGTCGTCAACACCAAGATCAAGTTCCGCGAACCGTTCCGCCCGTTTGCCCCCGTTATCTTACGGGATCGTGCGACCGAGTATTTTGACTATGCTGGCGTTGCCGAACACGAAGCCCCCCGGTACATGCTCATGGTCGCGCCTATCAAGTCCGACAAGCAGGACAAGATACAGGCCGTTTGCCATGAAGGAACGGGCCGCCTCCAGACCATCGAGCGCGAGACCAATCCGCGCTACTACGGAGTCATTGAACGATTTGGACAAATAACAGGTGTGCCCGTTGTCCTGAATACGTCCTTCAATCTGCGCGGTGAACCAATTGTCTCGTCACCGCGCGATGCCTGGAATACCTTCCAGAACAGCGATATCGACTATCTCGTTCTTAATTCGTTCCTGGTCAGGAAACCGAAGTAGCGATCAGAGGAGACACCCCATGCGTGATGTGTTGGCCCGAATGGGCATCGTCGGCGAACTGTTCATGTTCCTGTGGCGGCGCAAGCTTTATTGGTTGATCCCGATGGTGGTAACACTCATCATCTTCGCCATCCTCATCATCCTGGGCAGCAATCCCGCCACGCAGCCGTTCATCTATACCCTGTTCTAGAACGAGTCAACATGGATCGATCACAGTTCGTCATTCTGTTTACCCTGGCCTTCGCCGTCATTGCATCTTTCCCGGCGGTCAGAAGCTCGAAGCGCAAAGACAAGATTATGGGCGGCTTGCTGGCCGAGGTGTTTCACCACCTCGGTGTGGCCGCCTATCTCGGCATTGTACCCGCTGCTCTCATTGGCAGCCTGCTGGTCGGCCCCGGTGAACTCGGCATCCCCCTGGCATTTCTCTGCTTGGGGTTAGGGATCGTCGCGCTGCTATTGTACGCGCTGTTTGAGAAACCAGCCCGGGCCAAACTGCCCAAATCCGAAAATCGCGGATGGACAGAGCAGGACGCCAGAACATCGGGTTTGTAGATACCACAACAGCACAGTCTTCACTATTCTCGCAAGGTACGCCCAATATGCCTCGCGCTCTCCTGAGTGTCTACGACAAGACCAACCTCGTAAAGTTTGCCTCTGCGCTGATCGAGTTAGGCTGGGACCTCGTCGCCAGCGGTGGAACGGAAACCACCTTGCGCTCTGCCGGACTGCCGGTCATCTCGGTCGAGCAGTTGACGGGCGTACCCGAAATGCTCGAAGGCCGTGTGAAGACGCTCCATCCGGCCATCCACGCCGGCATCCTCGCGCGAGACAAGGAAGAAGATGTAAGCAGCTTGGCGCAGTTCGGCTATGCGCCTATCACGATGGTGGTCTGCAACCTCTACCCGTTTCAGGAAACGGTGGCTCAGGTCGGGGTATCGCTTCAGGATGCCATCGAGCAAATCGACATCGGTGGCGTCACGCTGCTGCGTGCTGGAG
>JAEUQZ010000156.1 GCA_016788965.1 Anaerolineae bacterium
AGCGATGTGCAGATTCACACCGGGGAAGAAGCCGATACGCTCAACCAGACGCTCCAGGCGCGGGCGTTCACCACGGGCAGCGACATTTTCTTCCGCGAGGGGGAATACAACCCGGAAAGTTCCGGCGGGCGGGAACTGCTCGCCCATGAGCTGACTCACGTCGTCCAGCAGGGCGGCAGTGGGACGCCGGGCGTGCAGCAGAAGGCTGTGCCGGATGTGCAGCGCGGCGAGGCCGGCGTCCACCAGGACATCGAGATGACCAGCCTGGGCGTGACGGCGCCGGCTCCGGGAACGCCCGCTTCGATGTCGCCGGAACGCGAAGCGGCGATGGAGGTCTACGTCGGCAACTGGATGCGGGATTTCTCGCAGGCCTTCACCCCGGTGGTGATGAACACTGTCTCAGCGATTCCCAGCCGCCCCGGTGATCGTGGCAGCACGGCTACGATTGGCGCGGCGGGCGGGGAAGCGGTGCTGACCGGACTGCTGCGGGCGCTGGCTTCGCTCGAGTTCGGCCCGGAGATCACGGATGCACTGGTGACGGGCGGCGAGGGCGGCAACATTGGCGCCTACCGTCCCGAAGAACACATGGATAATCCGGCGGGGATGTCGCTGGGCGGGGATGTGGTCGTCCGCAACGAGGCGGGCGAACTGGTTCCCGCCGACGAAGTGGATCGCTCCACGGCGGAGCGCGAACTGGCCGGGAGTGCCGGCCTCGGCCCGGTCGCCAGCCCGCAGATCGAAAATGCCGGGCTGTATGCCGTCAGCGGTGAAGGGCTGGCGGAACACATCTATAACACGACCGAGTCGGTCAAGCAGCGCTTCCTCAGCGCCTATGACGCGGGCGCGACCCCACCCGGGCGGATGCACTACGGCACGGGGCTGCACGGTATCGAAGACTACTTCTCGCACTCCAACTTCATCGAAGTCGCGCTGAATATGGTGCTGGGGGATAACCCCAGCCTGCTGCCGATGAGTACGCCGCCTTCGGATCAGGCGGGGCTGACGCCCGGCGCGGAAAACACCCGCGTCGATACGCTCTTCGATGAAACGGTGTCGGTCGGCGGGGAGGAACGCCACGCCATCACCACGGGCACATTTGGCTCGCTGGATACGCGGGTGAGCATCGCGCATCTGCTGCTGCCGCGCCTGCCGGGATTGTTCAGCGCCATCGATACGGCTATCGAACGCGCCTGGGGATTGATCCAGGGGGAGAGCAACACCTGGGAACACATCCGCGAAATCCTGCGCTCGGAACCGGCCGGGTTGGCGCTGACCTACCTGCTCGACGGCATGGAGCAGGGCGGGATGCAGCTTCCGGTTTACGTCATCGAGAAGTTCACCATCCCTGATCTGCCTGATATGCTGCCCGATCCGGTCGAGCAGTTCCTGGAAGGCCGCTGGATCGCCACGGGCTACCAGACCGAGTACCGGACGCCATCGCAGGCTTTCGTTGGCTACCAGCAGTTGTACCAGGACATCCACGCCATGTCCGAGGCCAAAGATGAACTGATCAACGCGGTCGAAAGCCTGCTGGTCTTCCCGATTACCGTGCTGCTCGGCCCGGCGCTGGTGGCTAAACTGCGCCAGTGGTTGACCGTCATGCGCCAGTCCTTCGATACCTGGATGGATCAGGCCTTGCAGCAGTTGAAGGGCGCTGTTCACCAATTCCTGTTCGATACCATTCAGTCGCTCACGGGCATCGACATCCCCGAAGAACTGCGCGGCAACCTGGAAGCGGTGCGGGAATTGGTGCATGGGCAGGTCGAGGAGATGACGCACGCGACTTCGCTCGAATCGCGGCTGGGAGAAGGCGGCGATCTGGCCGGTCTGACGCCGGAGGAACGCGAACGCCGCATCCCGGAAGGGGCGCTGCCGCCCTCGCACTCCGAGGTCAGCAAAGACCATCCGCCGCATCCCGCTGATGAGGAGCATAGCGTTCACGGCCCAGAGGGGGCTTCGCCGTTCTTCGAGATTCACCGCCAACTGGCAATCGCCGCCGATACGCACCTGCACGTCTTGATGGAACAGGCCTGGCAGACGATGGATACCAGCGCCGAGATGATCCCTGGCTCGACCCGCTCGATGGATGCAGCCGACTTCGAGTCGCGCGACCGCGAGGCCGGGGAGCGGGCTTCAGCATCCGAGGCGCTGGCCGCCCGCGAAGGCCGCCGCTTTGCCCAGGCCGGATCGATCCCGGAGCCGGTGCGCCCGGCGCTGAACGCGGTCGATCTGTACATCAGCCACCCGGCCGATTCGACCTGGTGGCGTTCGATCATCGAAGGCTTCGTCCGTGCCAACCCGCAGTTGGTGGCCGACGATATTGCCCGGCGCAACGCCACGCGCCCATCCCGAACGTGAGCTTCTGAGGAGGACTGCATTATGGGACAGCCCGCTGCCAAACAGGGCGATCAGATCACTGGCGTCGATATTCACATCGTCATGGTTCCGGCTCCGCCCGCGCCACCGGTTCCGACGCCGCTGCCGCATCCTTTCAGCGGGATCATCAACGGCAGCCTGAGCAGCGATGTCAAGATCATGGGGATGCCAGCCGCGACGGTAGGCAGCACGGCGGATAACACGCCGCCGCACATCCCGACCCCGCCGGGCGTCTCCTTCCAGAAACCGCCCGCTAACAAAGCGACGATCCAGATGGGCAGCATGACCGTCAAGATCAACGGCAAGTCGGCTGCCCGCAATGGAGACATTGCCATGACCTGCAACGACCCGGCCGATATGCCCGTCGGCACGGTCATCGCGGTGGGCACGGTGATGATCGGCGGATGAGGTATGATGGAGGTGGTGCATTCAGCGTCGCGCCGCGCCGGATGCTCAAGCATCCGGCTGAATAGACAAGTCCGCTGAAGCGGACAGGAAGCGCGGTCTGGTGTTTAACACGTTCTCCGTATTCAAGCGAGAATGCTGGGCGTGTCGCTGACCGTCCTCATGATAGATAGAGCAAGCAGGAAGTGAGCGCATTGTGGCTGCCGACACCTTCACCCTCCAGATCGATCTGATCGACGGAACGCAGCAGGTTATCACGCTGACGGATAAGCCCGTCGTGGTGGGATCATCGCGCAGCAATGAGGTGCGCCTGAAGGCCGATTACATTTCGCGGCGGCACTTCCAGGTCGAACTGGTCGGCGGGCGGGTCTACGTCACCGACCTGGGCAGCCAGAACGGAACTTACCTGAACGGCCAGCGGCTCGAACCGGGGCGGCGTCAGGCGTGGCTGCCGGGAGATACGCTGGCGATTGCCAACACCGTCCGGGCGACGATCCTGGGCCGGATGACGGCTCCGCCCGCGCAGCCCGTCGGACAGATTCAACTGGCGATCGAGCCGAAGACGCTGCGCCCGAACCAACCGGCGCTGCTGACGCTGACGTATCCCGGCGGGCAGAGCGAGCAGCAGGTCTATTTCCGGGCGTACAGCTTCGTAGAAGGGGTGGAGTTCGAGCTTCAGCCGCGGGAGCATTTCGTCCCACCCGGCGGGACGGTGAATGTGCGGGCGCGGGCTTTCCCGGTGAAGACGTTTCTGCTGGGCGGCATCGCGCCGGTCAGCTTCTCGGCCATGACCGCCGACGGCTTGTTCGCCAAAGCGGACGCGACGCTGCGGCTGCGGCCCCGGCTGGAACTGCTGCTGCTGGCTTTGCTGCTGCTGTGCCCGGCGACGGTAGCCGGGGCGGCGGCGCTCCAGCAGGTGATCTCGATTGCGCTGGCTCCGACGGCTACGGCGACGTTCACGCCGGAACCGACGGCACTGCCCACGCTCACGCCGACGGCGCTGCCCAGCGAGACCCCTACGCCGGAACCGACGGCGACGCCGACGCTGACCCCCTTCCCGACGGCGACCTCGTGCTTCAACCAGTGCGCGGCGCTGGGCTGGCCGAGCTATCTCGTCCGCGAGGGCGACACGCTGTCGAGTCTGGCGGCGGCTGGGAATGTCTCGGTGGCGCGGGCGGCTCAGGTGAACTGCCTGGTCGATCCGAGCCGCATCCAGGTCGGGCAGCGCATCTGCCTGCCCGTGATCCCGACGACTGTGCCTACCTGCGATGGCTTCCGAATCAGCTCGCCGACGGCGCTGCCGAACGGCGTGGCGACCTTCTTCTGGGACCCGCCGCGCGGCTTCACGCCGACGGGCTACCGGGTGCGGGTCTTCAATGCCGAAAACAGTGCCCAATTGGTCTCGAAGGATGTGGCGGGCACGGCCACCAACACCCAGATCGATGTCAGCCAGGGGGTGATTGGCGGGAACTTCACCTTCTTCTGGACGGTCGAGGCGCTGGTGAACGGGGCTGTGACCTGCTCCAGCCGGGTGAATGGCTTCCGCGAAGCACCCACGCCGATCCCACGCAGCGACGTGATCGTGACTTCGCTGACCACTTCGGGCGGTGTCTGGGATGCGACCTGCTCGAACTTCAGCATTCCGCTGAATTACAGCGTTCGCAATGTCGGTGACCAGGGATCAGGCGATTTCATCAGCAAGCTGACGTACCAGATCGGTACGCTGAGCGGCTCGCAGTGCGAACCCAATTCGGGCCGGGCCTGCCCCGGCGCGAATCTGGCTCCGGGGGCGTCGGCCAGCTTCAGCCATACGGAGACGCTGCCCGCCACCCTGCTTTCGACCATTCCGAGCATCTCGGTGGTGGCGATTGCCGATACCAGCGGCAACGCCTCGCTGGGACAGGTGTGCGCGGATGCCGGCTTCTGCAATTCGCCGGAGCGCGACGAGGGCAACAACCGCTCGGCGGTGCTGAATGTCCCGGTTCCGGCGTGTACACCGCCGCCTGATTTGATCGTCCAGAACTATGATACCGGGGCGAGCTGGTCGAGTGACATCTGCCCCGACGCGCTCAATATCACGGTGTACTTCAACATCCGTAATCAAGGATCGCAGACGGCTGCGGCATCAACCACGCAGGTGTCGGTGACTGTCTACTACAACGATCAGACGACTACCCGGACTTACAATGGAACAGCGACTAT
Organism: Anaerolineae bacterium; assembly: GCA_016788965.1. GTDB lineage: Bacteria > Chloroflexota > Anaerolineae > Aggregatilineales > Phototrophicaceae > CFX2. The sequence continues at coordinate 4,984 of JAEUQZ010000156.1, forward strand.
GCCTTCCATTGCTCCTGGAGCAACCAGTTCGGGTTCGGTGACCGTCAGTGCTATTCAAAACTTCGCCATAGCGGATGTGGGTAGTTTTTATATGGATAGCGGGATCAACGATCCCTTTACGATCACAGCGGATTCAGCCGGAGTGGTCGCAGAAAGCAATGAAGGCAATAATGGATTGACAGCCAGCATCACTATTCCTGATTACCCTGGTTGCATAGACTGATGATCCAGATGAAGGAAGCTGTCACGATGGACCCGCTGTTAGGCCGCTCGCTGGAAGGCTACCCGTTCCTGGGACTGCTGGGGCGGGGGGCTTTCGGCGCTGTTTATCTCTCCAAGCACCCGCGGCTGGGGCTGGATGTTGCCATCAAGTACATCAAGCTCAACAACCCGGAGGAGTATGAACAGGCTCAGGGCGAGATTCTGGCGCTGACCAAACTGAAACCGGCCAATCCGCATGTCGTCCAGATTTACGATGCCTACCGCTACCAGGACTACCAGCTCATCATGATGGAGTTCGTGCGGGGGGGCAGCCTGACCAGCCACATCGAGGAGTTGGGCAAACTGGACTTCGGGCTGGTGCTGGAAGCGATGATCCAGGTGGCCGACGCGCTGCATTACGTCCACAGCAGAAACGTCCTGCACCTCGACCTGAAGCCGGCCAACATCCTGCTCGACCCGCCCGAGAACGGGGACATCCCGCGCTTCGTGCTGACCGACTTCGGCATCGCCCGGTTCGTCCAGCCGGGGACGGAGTTTTCCAGCTTCGGCGGGACGCCGGCGTATATGGCCCCGGAGCAGTTCGGCTTCGGCGATGGGCAGTCCGACCGCCGCTCGGATATTTACCAGTTCGGGGTGATCCTCTACGAACTGGCCGTGGGCAGCCTGCCGTTCAAGGGCACGAACCTGATCGACTACGCCCAGCGGCACGCTTATGAAACGCCGCCGCGTCCCTCACAGCAGGTCAAAGGGCTGCCGCCCGCGCTGGACGAGATCGTCCTCAAGGCGATGGCGAAGTCTCCCGCCGACCGCTTCCAGTCTGCCGGGGAGATCAGCCGGGCGCTGGCGAACCTGCGGATGACGGCCAGCCCGACCGTCAGCCCCGATCTGACCCAGCGGTTGGCGACGCAGGTCAAGCGCAAGACCGACCAGAACCAGGTGGTCAGCATCCAGCTTCAGCGCGAGGTTTCGCAGACCGTCCGGGCGGTCAATCCCAACCGGATCAGCCTGCGGATTCAGACGCACGATGGGCAGCAGCGCCAGCAGGACTTCGACCGGAGTCCGGTGGTCATCGGGCGGGGCAGCGAGGCCGATCTGCGGCTGGAGCAGAAGACCATCTCGCGGCGTCACGCCCAGATCGAAATGGATCGCTCCAATCAGCTTTTCGTGACCGACCTGGGCAGCACCCACGGCAGCTATCTGGAGCGGAACCGTCTGCCCGCCAACCAGCGCACGCTCTGGCCGCCCAACCAGCGGCTCATCATCGAAGGCTTCGCGCTGGGGGTGATCGGGGCGGTCGGCCAGCCGGATACGACCATCGGCTCGCAGGAAGTCAAGAAGCTGCTGGACAAGATCGAGCAGGCCGCTCCGGTCATGCCGCGGGTGACGATGAGCGCCTCGCCGGAGGTGGTCTACGTCGAGATGGGCCGCCCGCAGTATATCCAGGTGCGCGTCCGCCCGGAGCATACGCCGACGGCGCGGTATGGACTGCGGATCATCCCCGGCCCTGGCATCGACGCGCGCTGGTACACGGTTTCGGCAGACAAGCAGATCGAAGCCGGGCAGACGGCCAACTTCGATCTGGCGATTGCCGCGCCGGGCGTGGAGGTGGGCGGCGGGCAGCAGTACGAACTGATCGTCGAGGTGGTCGCCGACCGCCCGGACATCCCCTCGGTGTTCCAGGTCATCAAGGTGTCGGTCGTCCCGTACATGCGCTTCAATCTGGCGCTGAACCCGTCCGAGGTCAGCCACCGCCGTCGTGGGAACGCCAGACTGATCATCACCAACAGCGGCAACTATGCCGAGACGTTCACCATCCGGGTGCAGCCGCCTGACCGTCTGTCGATCCAGCCGAAGGTGGATCAGATCAAGATCGAGCCGTCCAAGTACGAGATGATCCCGCTGCGCTTCCAGCCGACGCGGGATGCCTCCAAAGAAGACCGTTTGCTGTTTTCGATCACGGTCAGCACGCAGGCCGGCATGACCGAGCGAGCCAACGGCAGCTATCTCCCGCCGCGACGACGGCGCATCCCCTGGCTGGCGATCCTGATCGTCGGGATCATCCTGGCGGTGGCGATCAACTTCGTGATCTTCGGCTTTTCGCCGGAAGAGCAGTGGGCCTACTTCCTGAGCCGGATCGACGCCCTGCGCCAGTTCGTGACCGACCTCATCGCGGGGATCAGGCGATGACCGCCTACGAGCTGGTTGTCCGCGGCCGCGAAGGACTGACCGAGCGTCACCCGCTGGTGGGCAGCCTGTTCGTGGTCGGTTCGTCGGAGAAGGCCGATCTGCGCCTCTTCGGAGTGGAAATCCTGCCCATCCATCTGCGGCTGGTGCGCTCCGGCGAGGAGTGGCTGCTGGTCAACATGGCCGCGCCGAACCTGACCCAGTTGAATACGCTCAACATGGAGACCTACCGCCCAGCGCGGTGGCAGCTTGAAGACCGGATCAAACTGGGACGCTACGAACTGTGGATCGAGGCGGTGGAAGCGCCGGATGTTCCCGCGCCTTCAGCGCCTTCGCAGCCGTCCCAACCGTCGCAGCCGGATACCTCGCTGGATACGATCCCGGAAATACTGGAGGAACTGCCCACGCCGGAGCCTCCTCCCACACCACCGCCTCCGCCGATTCCACGGCCCATCGAGCGGCCGCCGATCCAATCGCGGCCGCCGGAGCCGAGCGAAGGGCCGTCGAACGCGCCGACGCTGCGGCCTTCGCGCACCGAACGCGCCGAGGAGATTCCGCGCGTGCCCGTGCCCCCGCTGCATGACCTGATGCACCCGGATGTGCCCACGGCCATCAGCGAAGTGCCGGAGGAAGAGGAAGAGCCTCCACCCCCTCCGCTGGGACTGCCGGAACTACCGCTGCTGGACGACAAGGAGACGCTCGGCCCGACTCCGCCGCCGATGGAGACGATCCGACCGCCGCCGCTCATCATCGAATGGCCGGATAAGCCGCTGTTCGAGCCGCCGCCCCCGGAACCGGAAGCGCCGAAACCCTCGGCGGAACCGGTCTCGCAGGGCGAGCAGATGACCTCGCCGGAGCTGATCGACTGGGGCTTCCTGCCCGCGGCGGAGAAGCTGCCTGTGTTCCCGGCAGCGGAAGCTCATGCCGAGGCAGATGAGGCTACGCCGACCGAACGGCCACCGGATGCGCCCGCGCCGTTCCTCCCGCCTGCGGAACCGCTGCCGCAGGCTCCGGCCCAACTGGATCACCTGACCGAACCGGAAGCCTCACCCGCGCCGCCGACCGCTCCGGAAGTCGATGACTTCTGGCAGCGACCGGCTCCGCCGGGGGTGGAAGCCCCGCAGACGGCTCCGATGCACGAGGTCTATACCGCCTTCTTCGACGGGGCGCAGCCGACCCAGCCGGGCGCGGCGGTCGCTCCTGGCGGGGTAGGGGAGGACACGCTGCGGAAGGATTGGCGCTATGCCGGGCACATCAGCGCCCAGCTTGCGCTGAACGAGGTGCGGCTCTCGCCGGGGCAGCGCGTCCGGTTGTCGATCTCGCTCCGCAGTCAGTACCCGCAGCCGGTGCAGGTCGAGGTGTTCATCACCGGGCTGCCGGCCGGGTGGTTCGGGCTGGGCGAAGAAGCCCTGCGGCTCCAGCCGGGCGAAGTGCATCCGGTCGATGCGATCATCCAGCCGCCGCCCAACGTGGGCGAGGGGGTGATCGACGCGGTGGTACGGATCAACGACTCGGCGGCTCCGGGGGTGGGGCTGGCGCTGCCCTTCAAGGTGACGCTGCGGCGCGAGCCGAACCTGAGCGGCTGGCTGACCCCGGCGCGGATCACCGATCCCGGCCCGGCTCACCTGCACATCCGCAACCACACCCAGGAAGCCGCCCGCGTGTTCATCGGCGGGGGTGGCTGGGGCGAGGGGCTGCGGGTACTGCCGACTTATCCCGACCTGATTCTGCCGCCGGGGGAGACGCTGATCGTCCCGGTGCGGGTGGAGGCTGAGCAGCGGCCGAACTGGTTCGGGAAGACGCGGGACTTCTGGGTTTCGGCTTCGCAGGGGAGCCGCGCCCCGCTGGACTTCCCCGGTCAGGTGCGAATCCGCCCGCGCTACGGCTGTCTGTGGTGGCTGGTCGGGCTGCTCCTGATCGTGGCCGTGTGCGGCGGGTTGATCTGGGGCGGGGTGAGCCTGATCAACCGCTTCGGGCTGTTCTGGGCGGCTCCGACCGCGACCCCGATTCCGCCTCCACCGACGGAAATCCCCTTCATTCCGCCCACGCCGATCCCCCCGACGGAAACTCCGCTCCCGACCGCGACCCCCACGCTGGTCGATCCCCGCTCGCCGACCTGCCGGGTTCCGATCCCGCCGGGGTGGCAGCCTTACGTGGTGCAGGCCGGGGACAATCTGTTCCGGCTGGCGCTTAACCGCGGGATCACCATTCAGGACATCCAGCGGGTGAACTGCCTGGAGGGGTTGATCGCGGGGGAGACGATTCTGCTGCCAGGAATAGTTAATAGTTCATAGTTTATAGTTGATAGAAAAATGCGGTGATAGATGAGAAATGTGATTAGAATGAGAATCGCGCGATTCTTGAGAATCTGGGATTGATCCGCTGTCAGTGACCTCCGGCAGAAGTGCCATTCCGTCTGCCATTTGGTGACACAACCGCAGGCTGCAAAGTGACCCTCACGGGAAGAAATCCCGGTTTTGTGGCGGAAATGGTGGCAATGCCTGACACGCCACCGATGCCGTTTTGTGTCAGAATGGCGTGGAACCCCTGGTTCGCTCCCGATGCGAATTGCTGCAAAACCTGCAAATGCTGCAAATGCAAATCGTGCGAAAAGTTGCAAAAGTTGAAAATGTTGCAGTTGCAACTGCGCGAAATTTGCAACCACGATGGGATGCGATAGGCGCGTTTCATCGGTTGTGAAGGTGCGGCGGGTGGGAATCCCGGACGCCAAGAATGGCGTCCCTACCGACCCGCGTAATTCCTACGATAGCACAAAACGGGGCGGTTAGGGTGACATTATTGTCACTCTTTGCGAAATGCCGCCCAGCCATGAAATGGCCGGGCTACAAAGAGACCACCCCCTACGGGGGTTCTGGCCGGAGGCGAGATGAGGCGGAATGCCACTCTCCCCTGACGGGAACGGCTGCCGAAGGGCCGGAGGCTCAAGCCTCCGTCTGAGGCGGAAAGCCTGCTGAAGCAGGCTCAGAAAACAGGAGGGCTATTGGGTTTGCGCCGCCAGAGGCTCAAGTGATCCGGCTGCTGAAAAGCTATGTCCGCAAGGGACAGGTTCGGGAGCGCCCCATGTTCGTTTTGCCGGGAATCCCGGACGCCAAGAATGGCGTCCCTACCGATCCGTGTATTTCCACGATAGCACAAAACGGGGCGGTTAGGGTGACATTTTGGTCACTCTTGGCGAAGTGCTGCCCAGTCATGAAATGGCCGGGCCGCCAGGAAGACCACCCCCAGCAGGGATTAGGGAAAGGCGGGTTGGCCTGACGGCGGGTCATGTTTAGGGGGTGTTTTGGGAAGGATGCATCATACCCCGACGAGAGCGAATGTGGTGAGCGGGGGCGCGGCGGGTGGGCAGATGGTCATCCCGTTGGGATTAGGGGCAGGATCAGGCGGGGAGGCTGGCCCAGGCTTCGTCGCATTCCTCGTCCACGCCGGGGGGATGCAGGAAGACGGTTTCATCCTGTTTGAGGTGTTCCATAGCGACTTCGACGAT
>JAEUQZ010000157.1 GCA_016788965.1 Anaerolineae bacterium
TCACCGAATTGCAACTGCAACAACTGCAACATTTGCAACATTTGGCCGTTTTGCATGTGCAGTATTTGCAGCATTTCTGGCAAAAAACTGCTTACATGCGAGGACTTTGGCACAAAATTGCCAATCTGCCATTGCTGCCATTTATGCCATTTGTGCCAATTCGTCCGTCCGACACTGACGACACTGACGACATTAGCGACAATTCGAGCCACAAATTCTCAGGATTCTCACATTCTCATTCTTATCATTTCTCTCATCGCCGCTGCCTGGAGCATTCCGTATGGCTATAAGCTAATAGCTAACAGCTTTTTCTATGAACTACGAACTGTTTTCCCCCAGAACGCCCGGTAAGCCCGCGTCTCCGCCAGCAAACCTTCCACCCGCTGCTGGATCGCCTCCCGCCGCGCCGGATCAGCCTCCCCCGGCGCGCTGACCCGGTAGATGCCCGGCTCCTGCCCCGCCTCCAGCCGGATTTGCCCGTCAGCGGCCAGCCATTCCAACCCGGTCCGCGCCGTACTCTCCCGGTGATTCATCGAGGCCGCCAACCGCCCCAGATCGATCTGCCCATCCAGCCGCTTGAGCGCGTACTTGACCAGCCCGGCCAACCGCGTCAGGAACGCATTCAGCGTATCCCAACCGGGATCGACCCCGAACACAATCACCGTCTCCGGCTGAACCGCGTCCAGCGCCCCCGCCCACTCGTCCGGGCCGGGCGGCGGCTCCCAGACGATCAGCGTCCGGGCGGGTCGCAGTTCCCCCCGGCTGAGTCCGCCCCCGCCCTCCCGCCAGAGGATCGCGCCCGGATGCTCGGCCAGGACGCGCTTGAGCTGGCTCGCCGGATCGGGATGGCTGCGATAGTCGATGACTGTGTAAGCCGCTGCCCCCGCGCCCAGATCGACCGCTTCGTCTTCCAGCGCCCGCGCATCCAGCCACTCGACCTGTGCGTCCGGTTGGCCCCGGTAGCGGCTCAGCCGCAGCGTGTAAGCCAGATCGAACAACCCGGCCGGCGGCTCCTGCCCGGCATGGTTCCACCACAGCACCCGCCGCCGCGTCCCGGCCTCGTCTTCCACCGTCAGTTCCAGATGTTCCGCCCGCCGCCCCAACGCCCGCTGCCGGGCCACCCGCACCCGCTCAGCCACCAGCGCGGGCGGCGGGCTGCCGTTCCCGAACGGAGCCAGTCGGTCGATCTGCTCGGCCAGTTCCAGCGTGACCTCCGGCAGACTCACCAGCGCGTCCACCGCCAGCGTCGAGGCTTCGACGGCCCGCGCCCCCAACTGCTCGCGCACCAGCCGCGAAAGCTGCCGCCGGAACTCCGGGACGTTCTCGGCAGGCAGGCTCAGCCCCGCCGCCATCGTATGCCCCCCGTAGCGCGTCAACAGGCCAGCGAGCCGCTTCAGCGCCCGGCTGATATCGCAGCCTTGCACCGACCGCGCCGACCCCTGCGCCGCTTCCCCGTGGATCGACAGCAGCACCACCGGACGGCGATATTGCTCAGCCAGCCGCCCCGCCACCACCCCGATCACCCCGCTGTGCCAGCCCGGATGGGCAATCACCAGCGCCGCATAATCCAGCAAGGCCGGGTCGCGCTCAAGCTGGGCCTGCACGCCCTCGTAGACCTGATTGCTCAGCAGCTTGCGCTCGGCGTTGTAGCCCTCAAGCTGGTTGACCAGCATCAGCGCCCGTGATCGATCCGCCGTGGTCAGCAGTTCGACCGCAGGCGCAGCATCGGCCAGTCGTCCGAGCGCGTTCAGCCGTGGAGCCAGCGCGAAGCCCAGATGTCCCTCGTTGACTTCCAGCGGGTTGATCTCCGCCCGCTCCATCATCAGCGCCAGTCCCAGCCGTTCCGCCCGCCGCAGCGTCTCAAGCCCGCACTGGAGCAGATAGCGCGTGTCGTCCGCCAGCACCATCACATCGGCTACCAGCCCCAGCGCCACCAGATCGAGCAGCGGCTCGACTGCCGCCGCGCCGAACAGCGCCTCGACCAGCTTGTAGGCCGTCCCCACCCCGGAAAGCTCCCGCAGCGGGTGATGCTCCGGCAGCCGCATCGGGTTGACCACCGCCTCCGCCTGCGGCAGCGTATCCGGCAGGGCGTGGTGATCGGTCACGACCACATCCACCCCCCGGCTCCGCGCGTACTCAATGGACTCGTGCGCTGCCACCCCCGTATCGCAGGTCAGCAGCACATCGACCCCATCCAGCAGGCCGCGCAGCGTCTCCAGGTGGATGCCGTGACCTTCGTCGAAGCGGTTGGGGATGTGGTGGCGGAGGTGCGCCCCCCGTCCCTGGAGCGCCGAGACCAGCAGCGCCGTGGCCGTCTGCCCGTCTACGTCGAAGTCGCCCCAGATCAGGATTGTTTCCTGACGCTGAAGCGCCCGCCGGATGCGCTCGACCGCCTGCTCCATATCCGGCAGATCCGCCGGAGACGCAGGCGCGTAGTGCAGTGGGTCGAGGAAGCGCCGGGCTGCCTCTGCCGTGACGATCCCGCGCCGAACCAACTGCGCCGCCACCAGCGGATGCCCGCCCACCGCCGCCCGCAGTTCATCAGGAACTTCGATAGGTTGGGGATCGCGCCACGTCTTCGCCATCGCAGCCGCCCTAAAACTCGATCTCGGCGATCTGGTCGAGATCGATCTGCGGCGGCGAGTCCGCTGAACCCTCCTCGGCGTCCAGCAGCGCATCCAGCGATGCGGCTCGCTCGCCCCGGTCGCACAGTGAGCGATAGGTGCAGAAGGCGCAGGTCTTCAGTTCGGGTGTGAGCGGGAACTCGGCCCGCTGGGCGATGTCCTCGACGGTTTGGAGCAGCACCGCCTGATCGCGCTCGAACTGGGCCGTAGTGTAGGGGAATCGGACTGGATTCCCGGAGGGATACCAGTAGATCATCTCGATCTGGTCAGGGAGGATCGGCGACCCGCCGGTGAGTTCCTCGCCGGCCAGTGCCAGCACCAGCGGATAGACCCGCGTTTGCAGCCGCTTCGCCAGCCACTCGCGCGGCGGTGGATGCGGGCTGGTCTTCCAGTCGATGATGACCGCCCTGCCGCCCGGTTCGACCGCCAGCAGGTCGAACTTCGCCAGCAGGCGGTATTCACCCAGCGGAGCCGAGAGCGCGGTCTCCGGCCAGCGCCGCGCAGGCAGGTCCTCCAGCGGCCAGGCGAGATAGGCCTGCCACCACGCCCGCAGCACCGGATCATCGATGCTGGTTCCCAGCGCCTCCGCCGGGATGCCGAGTTGGTGCTGGTGAACCAGATGGTGGAAACGCTCGCCCTGGCGCAGATGGCGTTCATGTTCCAGCGCGGGTTCGGCCTGGAGCGCCGGCCAGCGCACCCGCTGAACATAGCGCAGCTCGAAGCGCCGGGCGCAGTCGGCATAATCCTGGAGGCTGGTCTGGCTGAAGACGAAATCGGCGGGCAGGCTCATGATGAAGTCTCTTCCTGCTTTTTCGGCTATTCTGGCATCCTGCCGCCCGCCGCGCAACATGGCCGCTTCAGCGCAATACCGAGTAGAGGATTTCCTTCCAGCGCGGATAGTCCACTTCCCAGCACACCTGGGCGTTGGGCTGCCGCTGGAGCAGGTGGCTCCACACAGCGCGGTTGCGCTCGTCGTGCGCTACGCCCAGTTGATCGACCACCGTCATGCCGCGCGTCAGTTCGCTCTGGGTTTCGATCTCGACGTAGTGGGCGCTCATGCGTTTGACCACCGTCCCCGGATCGAGCGAGATCGCCATCGTGACCGGATCAGGCAGCGACAGGCCGACCTCATGCGTCTGCGTGTGGTAGGCTTCGATGGCCGTCTGGTTGCAGTCCAACGTGAAGCGCGCCAGCGGGGTATCGATGGCGCGGACTTTGGCGATCTCGGCATCGGTCAGCACGGCGTCGCCCCGGCAGTGTTCCCAGCCGACCATCTCGACCGGCAAACCGGAATGGAACACGATCCGCGCCGCTTCAGGATCGACCCAGATGTTGTACTCCGCCGCCGGGGTGACGTTGCCGACCACGCAGGCCGCCCCGCCCATCACCACGCAGCGGCTCACCATGCCCGCGATCTCCGGAGCTTTGCTGAGGGCCAGCGCCACATTGGTCAATGGGCCGAGCGTCACCAGCACCGCGCCGGGGTTGGCCTTGATGTGTTCGATCAGCGCATCGACCGCGTGCAGTGATTCCGCGCTACGTTTGGCCGCTGGGTAGTTCTGCCCGCCGAACCCATCCGGCCCGTGGAACCATTCGGCGTGAGCCGGCTGCCGCACGAGCGGACGATCCGCCCCCCGGTAGACGGGCACATCGCTGCCGCACAGTTCGACGGTATACAGGGCATTCTTCAGCCCTTGATCGACGGGCACATTGCCATCCACCACGGTGATGGCTTTCACCTCCACATCCGGCCAGCGCAGCGCCATAATCAGCGCCACGGCATCGTCGGAGGCAGTATCGGTATCAATGATGAATGCACGGGACATGCTGCACTTCTTCCTCAAGGTAGAGTAGGTTCAAGCCGAAGGATGATTATCTCGTCCCAGAGCCACTCTGCCAACCGCTCAACCTTCGCCAGGCGGATAATTCGTACTCGCCGAGACCACTTCCCAGGCGTCCCAACCGCGCTGCATCCCGGCCACCTTCTCGCGCATCACCTGGAGCGCATCCGGCCCCGCAAAGCGCCGGCAGCGCAAGCGGTCACATCAGTGATGACCAGTCGCCTGCTGGCCGACTGGTAGGGGCAAAGCCCCAGCCCTATCGACAGGGATAGGCCGCCGCTTGGATGCAGCCTATCCCCGCGATTTTTGGTTCGCCAGATTGAAGGAATGACCTCAGCCGCCGATGGGTGTGGCTGTGACGATCAGCAGTGGAGTGCCGCCGGCTTCGACCGCGGCCATGCACTGCGTCGCATCGAAGATCAGCGCCGCCTGCGTCCAGCCGATCAGCGGGCGTTCGCCCAACTGCGCTTCCACCTGATACCAAATCGTCGGCTGCCCCTCCGGCAGCGATACCCGTACCTCCACTACGACCAGATAGACCGGAGCGTTCGCCGGGAGCGTCGCCACGACTGGCGAACCCGCAGCGGGCTGACCCAGCAGCGGCGTCTCTTCAGCCGTGCGCGCTGTGGCGCACTCCCGCGCCAGCGGAGCCACGGGTGGCAGCGGCAGCATCTCGACCGGGGCAATGGCGGTTGGGACCACGCTCGGATCCATCGGCACAGCCGGGAACACTACGCAGTCCGTCAGGGTCGTGACCGCAGCCACGGGAACCCAGCCCGTCAGCACGATGCCGCCGCTGACCACGCTCGGCGGCAGCACCGTGATCAGATACCAATCCCCGCCCTGCCCCGGCTGGATGGCGACCACATCCGCCAGCATCCCCGGTTGCAGGACGCCCGCGCTCATCTCCACGCCCGGCACGGGGACGATCTGCACCGGCTCAGCCCCGCCGTTGACCACCTGGCAGATGGCGGGTGGCAGGCCTGCCGTCGGAGGTTCTCCAACGATCACCTCACCGGGGATCATCGTCGGTACCAGCGGTGACAGCATCAACGCCTCGCCCTGGCTGGTCATCACGCAGCCCGGTACTTCAATCGCCTGCGGACTGCTGATCCAGCCCTGGAAGCCCAGGCCGCCGATCTGCGCGTTCACGCGGTAAGCATACGTCTGCGAGTCCCCCCGTGAGCGCATTTCCACGACCACGGCCATCACCCCATCTGGTGGAACCAGATTGACCAGAGGGATGCCCTGACCCTCGCCGAAGGGTTCGCTGGTCAGCACATCGCTCGGCTGAAGGAGCAGCGTGCAGCCGGGCATTCCCGGCTGAGCTAATACTGTTCCAGCTGCCGTGCTTGGGGTAGGGGTAGGTACTAGCGTTGGCATAGGGGTACTCGTCGCGCCTCCCTGCGCCAGCGCCGACGGGTTTTCGCTCGGCGCTGGCCCCAGTCGCAGCGCCACCAGCGGCACGAAGGCGACCAGGGCAGCCGCCAGCGCGACCAACGCCACCAGTTGGATCGACCAGCGCCGGGCCGGGGCCGCGGGCTGGCGTGGATACGGAATAGTCAGAGCAGTCATGCGCTTGTCCTCTCGATGATGATTTGTGGACGCCGGATGCAAGACCGGCGACAGCACCGCCTCGCGGGCCGCTTCCAGGTTCACCTCGGCGATCATCTGCTCCAGCGCCGCGTCATGCTCGGCGTCGCGCAGGATGGCCGCGATGGTCTCGAAGTCGCCGCGATCCAGGGCACTCAGATAGCGGAACAGTTGTTTTTCCCGCGCCAGTTGTCGCCGATCCAGTGTTCTGCGCTTCATCGTTCCTTCTCCGCCGGTTCCGCTTCGATCTGTGCCCGCAGCCGCTTCAGCGCCCGGTGCAGCCGCACCCGCGCCGCGCCCGGCGTCACGCCCAGTTCAGCGGCCAGCGCTTCACCGTTCAACCCGTTGAGGATCGCCAACCGGATCACCCGCGCATCGTCGGGAGCCAGCGCATCCAGCAGCGCCAGCATCTCACCGTCGCCTTCCGGCCCATTGACCGCGCCGCTTTCAGCCAGCGCCGCCAGATGGTCGAACAACTCGTCCTCGCTGAAAGCCTCCTCGACCTGCGGAGCCAGATCGCGGACGAGCGGCTCGCGCCGTTCGCGCCGGAAGGACTCCGCCTGCCAGCGGCGGATCAGGTTGGCGGCGATCCCCAGCAGCCAGGCTCGCGGCTGCCCCGATGGGCGGAAGCGGTGTTCATGGCGCAGCGCCTCGCAGACCACCTCGTTGAGGAGTTCGGCGGCGGCCGCATCCAGCGGCTGGCTGTGCCGTTCCAGCCCAGCCCGCACCAGATACATCCGCAGCGTGCCCAGCAGCGCATTCGACTCCCGCTCGATGAACTGCCGGAGGCGGGATCGATCTGTCACCTGTTCTTGCATCGACCGACTTTCTGCTTACGACGTCGCAGCCTGTCTGACTCCTATTCGATTCAACACCGTGTTTTGTTACAGGGGTATCCGGCAAAAGGGGGAAAACGGGCCACAGCCGAGACCCATCGTTCGAGGTCTTGAAAGACGGCCTCAACCGCAAATCATAAATCACGTCCCGCCGCGCCCTTCCGTAGGACTGCATTCAAGGGTCGTGTATACTGATGGCATCGATCTCCCCTGCTCACGAGATGGCAGTGGAGATGCGTGAAATGTGCTGGTAGCGAACGAGGTAACGCCATGACCGATGCCCTGACTCCCGAACGAATCCGCGCCTTTGTCCTGAGCGCCCACGGCAATCTGGCGAAAGTCCAGGAGATGCTGGCCGAGACGCCCGCCCTCCTCACCGCCGCCCACCAGTGGGGTGAAAATGACTTTGAAGATGGTCTGGGCGCGGCTTCCCACGTCGGCAACAAACCTATCGCCGAGTTCCTGCTCCAACAGGGCGCGCCGCTGACGGTCTGCGCGGCGGCCATGCTCGGCCGCATCCACGAGATGACCTCTTTCATCGAGGCCGACCCCAAACAGGCCAATGCCCGCGGCGCTCATGGCATCCCGATTCTGTTCCACGCGGCCATGAGCGGCAGCCGCGCCGTCGTCGATTATCTCTACGCCCACGGCTGCACCGAAGGTTACAGCTTCGCGCTGCACGCGGCCATCAATGCGAAGGATGCCGCGATGGTGCGCTGGCTGCTCGATCACGGGGCGAGCGATCTGACGGTCAAGAACTGGGAAGGCAAGAGCCTGCTTCAAAAAGCTCAGGAGTACAACCTGCCGGAAGTGGTCGAACTTCTGCGGGCGCGCGGCGCGGTGGAATAAGCGTTATACATCCTTGACGTAGCAGCCGGCCTGGGAGGGATGGTCGATCACCAGAGCGTTCCCCGGAACCTCGCGGATGACCCACAGCACGAACAGGTCGCCGACGGCCGCCGAGATCATGATCGCGCTCAGCATGGTCAGCATCGGGGCATCGGTGAATAGACCGACCATCAAGGGCAGAATCCCGGTGACGACCAGCGGCAGCGCCGCGCCGTAACGGTAGGCCGCCGCGCGGATGGGCTTGGTCACGTGGCAGTAGGGGCTGAAGGTCTTGCGGTCGATCCCGAAGCGGATGTAGCGCGGCCCCACCCCGCCGGCCGTCATCCAACCGAAGCCGTGAACAACCTCATGCGCCAGGATGAGCAGGATGATCCAGATCAGGAACAGCAGAATATTATCCCCGTAGGCGCGGGAGAAGAAAGCATCCAGTCCCCCGATCAGAGCCACATGCACCAGGATCGGGACGGCGGCCAGCAGGATCGCCCCGATGATGACAGCCTTGTTGCGGTAGAGCGACTCGATGGGGACGGAGACATCCCGGTATCCAGGCGGTGGGGTCTGGGTGGGCGCGTCCATTCGTAATCCGGCTCCTTCTCACATGCGGTACAATAGCTCAGCGTAGTATAGAGATTGTCCACAGCACGGTCAAAAGGGAAGCTTATGAGCGTCTCGCAGGCGGATTACGCCATCACCCGGCTTTATGAAGATGAAAGCCTCCGCGGAGAACTGACCGACGACGAAGCCAACCTGCTGCTCGGCTGGAGCGAGGTTCAGTGCCAATCGGTCGCCGCGCAGGAACACTCCGATCCGGCTTTTGAAGCCTGGACGGCGGCGTTCAAGCGGCTGCTAGTCAGCCTGAACCGCTTCATCGGCAAGCGGAAAACGATGCCCTACCAGGAACAGCAGGGCCTTCTTTCCGGCATCGGGGCGGTGGCGGAAGCGGCTGGCTACGAAATCTCGCAGGCACAGCTTGAAGACTACCTGCGCCGTCATGGGGAATGGCCGAACGATCAGGCACTCAGCGAACTGCTCGGCCTGATGAAGCCGCTGCCGGTCAGCATCGCCGCGCCTGTTCCAGCGGTCGAGCCAACTGTCGAACCCGCCGTTGCTGAAACTTCCGCTGAACCTGTCGTCGAACTTCCTGTCGAGATGACCGTCGAACCTGTCGCCGAGCCAACTGTCGAATCCGCTGTCGAACCTGCCGCCGAGCCAACTGTCGAATCCGTCGTCGAACCTGGTGTCGAGCCAACCAGCGAACCCGTCGTCGAACCTGGTGTCGAGCCAACCAGCGAACCCGTAGCGGAACCTTCTGCCGAACCCGCTGCCGAGCCAACCAGCGAACCTACCGCCGAGATCACGTCCCAGGAGGAAGCCTCATGAGCGCGTTTCACTTGAACCGCTGCGCCGTCCTGACGATCTTTGCTCTTATTGCGGCGCTGCTGGCCGCCTGCGACGGTGCGACTCTGCCGACCTCCGCCCCACCCACGCTCGAACCGCCGACCGTCGCCTTCAACCCAACGGCGACCCCAACACCTATCCCTGCCACCAGCACGCCGCCGCCTGTGGGACGTACCCCACTGGAACAAGGTTTCGGCGCTGAAAAGGGCTTCTGGCGCGTGCTGTTCACTGCTCCCACGGGCAGTCGCGACGCCTCGAAATATGTCGGCGGCATTGATTATCAGTTGGCCGAAGCCATCGCCGGGGTGCAGCGCACCCTGGATATCGCTGCCTTCGAGTTCAACAGCCCGGCGCTGACCCAGGCCGTGCTGGATGCCCATGCTCGCGGCGTGACCATCCGCATGGTGGCTGATGATGAACATGGCGCCAAAGACCGCGACTCGACCATCCCGCAGCTTCAGGCCGTCGGAATTCCGGTGGTCGATGACGCGCGGCCGTCGCTGATGCACAACAAGTTCATGATCCTGGATGGAACCACCGTCTGGTTCGGGTCGTGGAACTACACCATCAACGATACCTATCGCAACAACAACAACGCCCTGGTCTTCACCTCGCGCCGGGCGGTACAGGACTTCCAGAACGAATTCAATAAGATGTTCGAGCAGCGTCAGTTCGGCGTCAACAAACGCGCCGATACGCCGTTCCCCAGCTTCACCCAGGATGGCATTCCGATCCAGATTCTCTTCGCCCCGAAAGAGCGCGTGGTGGCTGCTATCGCCGTGGCGTTGAGCAGCGCCCAGCAGTCGATCCGCTTCATGGCGTTTTCGTTCACGCTGGATGACGTTGCCGGGGTGATGCAGCAGAAGGCCATGCAGGGCGTCACCATTCAGGGCATCTTCGAGCGCACCGGCAGCGAAACCCGCACCAGCGAACTCACGCCGCTGTTCTGCTCCGGGCTGGATGTGCGCCAGGACGGAAATACGTTCGTGCTGCACCACAAGGTCTTCATCATCGATAACCGCACCGTCATCGCCGGATCGTTCAACTTCTCGCAGGGTGCGCGCGATGAAAACGACGAAAACCTGGTCATCATCAGCGATCCTGATCTGGCCTTGCAGTACATCGACGAGTTCAACCGCCGTTGGGCGGAGGCTCGCGTGCCAACTAAGCTGACCTGCCCGTGAGGCCGTATCGCGGACTGGATGACCTCCAGGCGATGAAGGCGCTGCTGAGTGGGTGTTATGTTCAGGCGCGGGAAACGGGCCTCTTGCACCCCGGCGACCTGGATTGGAGGACGTTCTACATCATGGTCTCCAAACAGCAACTGCTTGAGGAGACCATCTGGCTTCTGGACGGCGATGGTGACGATCTGCGCGGCTGGGTCACGCTCGATCCGCCCAATGGGGCCGATATGGCCGTGCGGGTCGATCTGCACGGCGGCGCGGTGGAAGCCGATCTGATTGATTGGACGGTGGACAAGCTCCGCTCGGCGGGCGCTATCCAAACCGTGACGCTGCACGCCTGGGGCGATGAAGCCGAACGCCGCGCCCTGCTCGAAGCGCGGGGGTTCACGCTGGAGCCGCGCTTCTACAGGATGGGTCAAACGCTGGAAACCACCCTGCCGGAGCCTCGACTGCCGGAAGGGTTTCACTTTCTGCCGACCATGCAGCCGGAGGATGCCCCGGCCCGCGCTGATGTCCACGCCGATGCGTTCCATCCCAGCCGGATGACGGCGGCGTT